>NZ_JAIQWX010000040.1 GCF_020164475.1 Pseudomonas sp. REP124
TTGCCCGCGAAGGCGATTTTGAATGTAGCGACGCCATCGCGAACAGGCTCGCTCCCACAGGGGATCTGTTCTGCACACATGATTTTGTGTGTGACCCGGATCATTGTGGGAGCGAGCCTGCTCGCGATTGACCGCGCAGCGGTCACCTTCCAGCCTCCCTTCCGTCATCTCCCCACAAATACTTCTTGCTCGAAACAATTGGTTTCATGTTCAATTTGTACATGATTAGACAGGTTCGATTCGACAAGAAAAAAAGGGTGGTCGATGAGCTCATCCGGCGTATTGAAAGCGGCCTTCTGGAGGACGGGTTTCATTTGCCGGGCGAGCATCAGTTGGCTCAGGAATTCAAAGTCAGCCGAGGTACTTTGCGTGAAGCGCTGGCCGAGTTGAAACGGCGCAACTACATCGCGACGCAAAGCGGGGTAGGGTCCATCGTCACGTTCGACGGTGTGGTGCTCGACCAGCGCAACGGCTGGGCCCAGGCCCTGGCCGACAACGGATCGCTGGTCAATACCGAGGTGCTGCGGCTGGAGGCGGTGACGCGTCCCGACCTGCTGTCGCGTTTTGGCACCGACCAATTCATCACACTGGACCGCCGACGCCGCTCCAACGACGGCACGCTGGTTTCCCTCGAACGCTCATTGATGCCCGCAACCGGTGGCCTGGAAGGCTTGCCGCGGGTCGGTTTGATCGACAACTCCCTGACCATCACCCTGGCCGCCTACGGCTACATCGGTGAGCGCGGCGATCAATGGATCGGCGCCGAACCCCTGAGCGCCGAAGACGCCGAACTGCTGGGACGTCCGGCGGGCACGGTGTTCCTCAAGGCCTTGCGTACCACCTACGACCGGCAGAACCGCTTCATGGAGCAAGTGGAAAGCCTGCTCGACCCCGTGCATTTCCGCATGCACCTGCAATTTGGAAACCCGAAATGACTGCGCTCAACCGTGCCCTGGGCGCGTTCTATGGCCTGGCCTTGGGCGACGCCTTGGGCATGCCGACCCAATCCCTGAGCCGCGACGACATCAAGGCGCGCTTCGGTGAAATCAAGGACCTGCAGGACGCCGGTCCCCTGCAGCCGATTGCCGCCAACATGCCCAAGGGCTCGATCACCGACGACACCGAACAGGCAATCCTGGTCGGCCAGTTGCTGGTCGATGGCAAAGGCCGGATCGAACCTGCGCAACTCGCCCAGCGTTTGATCGAGTGGGAAGCGCAGATGCAGGCCAAGGGCTCGCAGGACCTGCTCGGGCCTTCGACCAAACGTGCGATCGAGATGATCCTCGCCGGTCATTCGCCCGAGGAGGCCGGGCGCTACGGCACTACCAACGGCGCGGCGATGCGCATCACCCCAGTCGGGATTTCCGCGGACGTGAGCGATCCGCAGCGTTTCATCGAGGCGGTGATTCAAGCCTGCCAGGTCACCCACAACACCACGCTGGGCATCTCCAGCGCGGCGGCGGTGGCGGCGGTGATTTCCGCCGGTATCAACGGCATGGCCCTGGGCGAGGCGCTGAGCCTCGGCCAGCACATCGCCCAACAGGCGCAGAGCCACGGCCACTGGGTTGCCGGTGGACGCATCGCTTCGCGCATCGGTTGGGCACAGACCATCAGCGTCGACAGCGACAAGGCGGCGCTCGCCGATTTGCTGTACGACGTGATCGGCACTTCGGTGGCTTCGCAGGAGTCGGTGGTGGTGTCGTTTGCCCTGGCCCAGCAGGTGGCCATCGGTGAGATGACCGCTTTCGACGCGCTTTGCATGGCGGCGAGCCTGGGCGGCGACACCGATACCATCGCGGCGATTCTCGGGGCGATGCTGGGGGCCTGCCTGGGTCTGGAGATCTGGCCGTTGGCGATGATCGACAAGGTCAAGGCCGTCAATGATCTGGAGTTGGAGCCTTTGGTAAAAGGGCTTCTAGCTCTGCGTTGACAGGATTGACGCTATCGCGAGCAGGCTCGCTCCCACATGTCTGGAATGCATATCCCCTGTGGGAGCGAGCCTGCTCGCGATGGTCGTCAACGATAACGCTGGCTGTCTGAATGCCCGCGTCGTCCGGGCCTCCATCGCGAGCAAGCTCGCTCCTGCAGAGGGCGAAGAACAAGAATGGCAACAGGAGCATTTTTCATGAGTTCATCGAACGCCGGGCAGAACGCCGGGCAGCTGGAAACACGCGGCATCGAACCGGTGCCGGAGGCCGAGTGCAACGGGCATCCGCTGCAGCTGTTCTGGGTCTGGTTCGCCGCCAACATTTCCATCCTCGGCCTGCCGCTGGGCGCGACCCTGGTGGCCTTTCGCGGGCTGGCGATCTGGCAGGCGATCATCGTCGCCATTCTCGGGGCTGCCGGCTCTTTCGCGGTGGTCGGGATCATCTCCATCGCCGGTCGCCGTGGCCGCGCGCCGAGCCTGACCCTGTCCCGCGCGATCTTCGGCATGCGCGGCAACATCGGCCCGACCCTGGTCTCGCTGATGTCGCGCCTGGGCTGGGAAACCGTCAACACCACCACAGCAGCCTTCGTGCTGCTGTCGCTGTGCTCGATCCTGTTCGGTTCGCCGGTGGAAGCGAAAAGCGCGCCGCTGCTGACCCTCACCTTCATCGCCATCTTCGTGTTGCTGACCCTGTCGGTCTCGGGCCTCGGCCACGCCACCTTGCTGGTGATCCAGAAGTGGGCGACCTACGTGTTCGGTGCGCTGAACATTTTGGTGGGCGGCTTCCTCTGCGCGACCATCGACTGGAGCGCGGTGTTCAACGCCACGCCCGCGCCAATGAGCGCGATGATCATCGGCATTGGCACCATGGCTGCCGGCACCGGCATCGGCTGGGCCAACGCTGGTGCGGACATGTCGCGCTATCAGCATCGCAGCGTGAAAGCCGTGCGCCTGGTGGCGTCGGCGGCGTTCGGTGCGGGCATTCCGCTGGTGCTGTTGATCACCCTCGGCGGTCTGCTGTCGGTAGGCAATAACGACCTGGCCCAGGCCACCGATCCGATCATCGCCATCCGCGACATGCTGCCGACCTGGATGGCCGTGCCGTACCTGATCACCGCGTTCGGCGGCCTGCTGCTGTCGAACAACCTGTCGGTGTACTCCGCCGGCCTGACCACCTTGACCCTGGGTCTGAAGGTCAAGCGCGTGTACGCGGTGGTGGTGGACATCGTCGCGATCTTCGCCGGTTCCATCTACTTCATGCTGATCGCCGATAGCTTTTACGGCCCGTTCATCACCTTCATTTCCCTGCTGGCGGTGCCGATCACCGCCTGGGTCGGGATCTTCGTGGTCGACCTGATTCACCGTCACTACTACAGCCCCAAGGACCTGCTGGACGTCAGTCCGAGCAGCGCCTACTGGTATCAGGGCGGTGTGGAGTGGCGCGCGTTCGGCGCCTGGGCGCTGGCGATCGTACTGGGTTTCAGCTTCACCACCATCGGCACCACGGCGGAAAACGTCTGGTTCAAGGGCTTCCTGTCCGACTCGTGGCTGGGGCACAACGGCCTCGGCTGGATCGTGACCTTCGTCGTGGCCGGCGGGATTTACTTTGTACTCGGTGGCGCCAGGGATCGTCGCGCTGCGCTGAACGAGAATGCTCATGCCTAAGATGTTGCACACCGGCCAGGTCATCATCGACCTGGTCATGGCGGTGGATCAGTTGCCGCAAGCGGGCGGCGATGTGCTGGCGCAGTCGGCCAGTTTCGAAGCCGGTGGCGGTTTCAATGTGATGGCTGCTGCGGCGCGTAACGGCTTGCCCGTGGTCTACCTGGGACGCCACGGCAGCGGACGCTTCGGCGACCTGGCCCGCGAGGCGATGAACGCCGAAGGCATCCGCATCGGTCTCGCCGGTCGCGCCGAGCGGGATACCGGGTTGTGCGTGGCGATCACCGACGCTTCGGCCGAGCGCAGTTTCGTGTCCTACATCGGCGCCGAAGGCGACCTGACGGCCGAGGATCTCGCTGATGTGAAGGTGGAGGCGGGCGACTACGTGTATGTCAGCGGCTACAGCCTGCTGCTGACCGGCAAGGGGCAGGCGCTGGTGGACTGGGTGCTGGCGTTGCCGAGGCAGGTCAAGGTGGTGTTCGACCCGGGCCCGCTGGTGGATTCGCCTGATGCGCCGCTGCTACAGGCGCTGCTGCCGCGGATCGATCTGTGGACCAGCAACAGCGTCGAGGCGCTGCGGGTGACCGGGGCGCCGGATATCGCCGGGGCGCTGGATCTGCTGGCCGGGCTTCTTCCTGCCAAGGTTTTGATGGTGGTGCGCGACGGGCCGCAGGGGTGCTGGATCAGCCAGGGCTCCGAGCGTCGGCATGTGCCGGGGTTCAAGGTGGAGGCGGTGGACAGCAATGGTGCTGGCGATGCGCATGCCGGGGTGTTTGTCGCGGGGTTGGCGCAGGGTTTGCCGGCCTTTGAGGCAGCGCGGCGGGCGAATGCGGCGGCGGCATTGGCGGTGACTCGGTGGGGGCCGGCTACTGCGCCGGGGGCTGCTGAGGTTGATGCGTTGATCAGTCGGGCATCCATCGCCTGATCGGCCGCATTCGCGAGCAAGCCCGCTCCCACAGGGGATTTGTGTCGTTCACAGATCCAATGTGGGAGCGGGCTTGCTCGCGAAGAGGCCCTCAAACACAAAGAAAATCCTGACAGTCAACCAGCCTTGCGCAACGCCTCAATCAACTCCTGCTTCCACGAGGCATGGGTTTCTCCTGCGTGTCGGATGTATTCAAACGTCCAGCTTGCGAGCCGCCTCGACGCCGGCGGCGCTGAGTTTGATCGGCAGGTTCAGCGAGTGTTCGCCGGCTTCGTTGCACAGCACATTGCCGTGCTGGATCAGTCCGCGGTCTTGCAGGGTGGCGAGGGTGCTGGCCACGACTTTCTCCCCCCGGTAATTGTCCAGGACCTCCTTGCCCAAACCGTTCGGGTGGGCGTGCAACAGGCGGGTCAGGACTTCTTTCTCCAGGTTTTTATCGACGTTCATGGTTACCTCTCATGGTGATGGACAGGTCTTTCCGGCGAAGTGTGTTATTGGCTTGCGCCGCCTTCGGAGCCCGAGCCACCGGTGGTGGTTTTCGAGCCGATGCCGGGGCCGGCGTTGTCTGGTGTGGCAGTGCCCGGCGAGTTGAGCCCGCCCTGGCGTCCGCTATCGTTGCCTTGGGTGCGAGGGTCGGTGCCGGTGGACGGCGGCAGGCTGTTATCCATTTCGGCGCCGTTGGTGTTCATGCCGGGGGCGCTCTGGATGGCGGGAGCCTTGGGGCTTTCGACCGGGTTGGTCGGGCCGGTGCCGGAGGCGGTCGTCGCCGCGATGGCGAGAGGGGACAACAGTGCCGCGAAGGCGAGGGCGGTCAGCCGGGACGTGATCATGGTGTTCTCTCCATTGATTTAGAGTCCTTACCTGACGTTGGTCCGCCCTCGCTTCTAATTGGTGCCTGATGGTCGACGAACGGTTCAGGCGTGTTGCAGTGTCCGGTCTGTCTTTACCCGGCACCAGATCAGGCGACCGAGAGTGATCGACCAGTTCAAAGCCGCAACCGCCAGCACAGTCAGCAACAGCGTCGCCATGCCGTGCTCGACGATGATTTTCCCGGCCAGCAGCGGAAAGCCGAAGACGCCGATGAAGTACGACAGGCTGAACAGCAGCAGCGATTGCGCGGTGGTGCCGCTCGGCGCTTCGTTGGCGGCCAGGCCGTTGATCACCGAGTAGGTCAGCCCGTAACCGACCCCGAGCATCACTGCCGCGAGCACGTAGCTGAAACCGCCGTCGACTCCGAAACCGAACATCAGGATCGAACCCATCATCAGCCCCGACAACAGGCACGATGCGCGCAACGGATCGCGTTTGACCACGATGCCGGCGATCAGCATACGGCTGCTGATCGCCGCGCTCATGAAGCCCAGGAAGAACAGCGAATAGTCCAGCGAGCGCGCAGCGGCGTAGCTGGTCTGGAAGCTCGACAGACCGCCGAACACGCAACCGCCGAGGCCGACCATGATGATCGGGAACACCGCCCGGGATTTCAGTACCTGGCTCGCCGCCTGCCAGGAAATTCGCGAGACCGCCGTGGATTGCGTCGAGGCGATTTTCAGCTGGCGGTCCAGTCGCCAGAACAGCAGCACACCGATCAGGCTGGCCGCTGCAGCCAGGTAAAACGCTGCGGTCACCGGATAACCCAGGGCGCTCGCCGCGCGACCGAGCAACGGCCCGCTGCCGATCCCGGTCATCATGCTGCCCGAGAGCAGGGCGAAGTATTTGGCGCGCTGCGCGGGGCTGACCAGACTCGCGACGATGATCGGCCCGAGGGTGTAGAACACGCCCCAGCCCATGCCCAGCAGCAGACCGAAGAACAGCAGCAGATGGCCGAAGCCAGGTGTCAGTGCAAAGCCCAGGCTGGCGGCCACCAGCAGCACGCCGAACAACGCCACCGAACGCGCCGCGCCAAGCAGGTCGCACAGATGACCGGAGAAGATCACCGCCACGAAGGTGCTGAGCATCGCCGCGGAAATCACACTGCCGGCATCGTGCTCGTTGCCGCCGCGCGAACCGATCAGCAGCGACAGCAGAAACGTCGATCCGTAGGACAGCGACAGCAGGTAACTGGCCAGGCAGAACAGGCCGAACAACTTGCCGGAAACGGGAGGTGTTGCGGTAGACATGAAGCGGTTCCTTGACCTGATGAATGCGCAGGGTGTCTATCTACCACGCTGGGTGCGGATGTTAGGTCTGAGGTTCGCGATGCCAAGGTTAGCCCCGGGCGGAATGATCCCAATATTCCTTGTGGCGAGGGGGCTTCTGTGGCGAGGGGGCTTGTCTGTGGTGAGGGGATTTATCCCCGTTGGACTGCGCAGCAGTCCCATTTTTTTTTGGGGGGCCGCTTCGCAGCCCAACGGGGATAAATCCCCTCGCCACAGGTAATGCGCAGCCTTAGTATGGCGTTTTCCATTTTCCGACAAGGCACGTCCATGACGATCGAAATCCGCCCGGCAACCCCCAGCGATGCTCCGCAAATTCTCGCGTTCATCACTGAACTGGCCGACTACGAACGTGCCCGCCATGAAGTCATCGCCAGCGTCGCCGACATCGAGCGCAGCCTGTTCAGCGAAGGCGCCACCGCCCATGGCCTGATCTGTCTGCGCGACGGCGTGGCCATCGGTTTTGCCGTGTTCTTCTTCAGCTATTCCACGTGGCTGGGCAGCAACTGCCTGTACCTGGAAGATCTCTACATCACCCCCGAACAACGCGGCGGCGGCGCGGGCAAGACCCTGCTGCGGCACCTGGCGAAAATCGCCTGCGCCAACGACTGCGGGCGTTTTGAGTGGAGCGTTTTGGAGTGGAACACCCCGGCCATCGACTTCTACAAATCCCTGGGCGCGCAGCCGCAGGAGGAGTGGGTGCGCTATCGCATGGATGGCAAGGTGTTGCGCGAGTTCGCTGAAGGTAACTGATCACCGCTTAACAGATCGCAGCCTTAGGCAGCTCCTACACAAACCCCTGTAGGAGCTGCCGAAGGCTGCGATCTTTTTTTGTTTTCATCTCAATATATGGGATTGATATTTATATATTGAGATTTCCCCGCTCCCGGGTTTATAGTCCTGCTCACTCACTGCCAAAAACCAGAACAGGTGAAGCGATGCAGGCGCAATTGATCGCGCTCGATTGGGGGACGACCTCATTACGTGCTTACAAACTTGCCGAAGGCGGCCAGGTGCTCGAACAGCGTTCGCTGGCCTCGGGGATCATGCAGTTGCCCAAGGCGCCGCGAATCATCAACGGCCGCGAATGCGCCGACGGTTTTGAACTGGCTTTCGACGAGGCCTGTGGTGACTGGCTCGATGCCCAACCGGATCTGCCGGTGATCGCCTGCGGCATGGTCGGCAGCGCCCAGGGCTGGCGCGAAGCGACCTACCGCGACACCCCGGCGAACGTCGCCAACCTCGGAACCTCCCTGCAAACCGTGCGCAGCCTGCGCGGTGTCGACGTGCACATCGTGCCGGGGGTGATCCAGCGTTCGCGTCTGCCCAACGTCATGCGCGGCGAAGAAACCCAAGTGCTCGGCGTGCTGCAAAGCCTGGCGCACGAGGCGAACACCGACCTGCTGATCGGTCTGCCGGGCAGCCATTCGAAGTGGGTGGAGGTGGCCGATGGCTGCATCGTGCACTTCGATACCTTCATGACCGGCGAAGTCTTCGCCGTGCTCAGTGAACACAGCATCCTCGGCCGCACCCAGCAGCGCGGCGGCTCGTTCGACGGTCAGGCCTTCGATCGCGGCGTGCAGGTGGCATTGTCGGCGGACGGCGACATCGGCGTGCTGTCGACCCTGTTCAGCGCCCGCACCCTGGGCCTGACCGGCGAACTCAATGGCGCCCAGCAAACCGACTACCTGTCCGGCCTGCTGATCGGCCACGAGCTTTCGGCCCTGGCCAACGCTCAACGCCAGCGCCGCAACAGCGTGCACTTGCCGTCGATCGTCCTGATCGGCAACGCCCAGCTGTGCGGTCGCTACAGCCGGGCGCTGGATGCCTGCGGATTTACCCAAGTGACCCTGGCCGAGCAGGCCACCGAACGTGGTCTGTGGCAGCTGGCGGTCGCCGCCGGGCTGATCGCCGCCAACCTTTCCCGTTAAACCTGACTGGAGTCCTGAGATGCTCAAGCAAGCACTGGCGCAAAACGGTCTGATCGCCATCCTGCGCGGCCTGCGCCCGCAAGAGGCCGCGGCCATCGGCGAGGTCCTGTACGCCGCCGGATTTCGCGTCATCGAAGTGCCGCTCAATTCCCCCGAGCCCTACGACAGCATCCGCATCCTGCGCGATACCTTGCCCGCCGATTGCCTGATCGGTGCAGGCACCGTGCTGACGCCGGAGCAGGTCGAGCAGGTGAAGGCGGCGGGCGGTCAGGTGATCGTCATGCCCCACTGCGACGCCAAGGTACTGCGTGCGGCGAAAGCGGCGGGCCTGGCCCTGTCGCCGGGTGTCGCAACGCCCACCGAGGCGTTCGCGGCCCTGGCCGAAGGCGCGGACATCCTGAAGATGTTCCCCGCCGAACAGATGGGCCCGGCCGTCGCCAAGGCCTGGCTGGCGGTGCTGCCGGCGGGAACCATTCTGGCGCCGGTGGGCGGCATCACCCCGGACAACATGCAGGTGTTCATCGACGCTGGCGTCAAAGGATTCGGCCTCGGTTCCGGTCTGTTCAAACCGGGCATGACGCCCGAGCAGGTCGCGACCAATGCCGAGGCCTATGTCGCTGCCTGGAAAGCCCTTCGCTAAGACTTTTCCGGCGCCGTGCGCGCCGCATCTAACAAGAGAGACAAGCAGATGAAAATCACCAAACTGACCACCTTCATCGTTCCGCCGCGCTGGTGCTTCCTCAAAGTCGAAACCGACGAGGGCGTCACTGGCTGGGGCGAACCCGTGGTCGAGGGCCGCGCCCACACCGTTGCCGCCGCCGTCGAAGAATTGTCCGACTACCTGATCGGCAAGGACCCGCGCAACATCGAAGACATCTGGACCGTGCTCTACCGCGGCGGTTTCTACCGTGGCGGCGCGATCCACATGAGCGCCCTGGCCGGCATCGACCAGGCCCTGTGGGACATCAAGGGCAAGGCGCTGGGCGTGTCGGTCAGCGATCTGCTGGGTGGCCAGGTGCGGGACAAGATCCGCGTCTATTCGTGGATCGGTGGCGATCGTCCGGCGGACACCGCGCGGGCAGCGAAAGAAGCGGTCAGCCGTGGTTTCACCGCAGTGAAAATGAACGGCACCGAAGAGTTGCAGTTCCTCGATACCTTCGAAAAAGTCGACCTGGCCCTGGCCAACGTCGCTGCCGTACGTGACGCGGTCGGCCCGAACGTCGGCATCGGCGTGGACTTCCATGGCCGGGTGCACAAGCCCATGGCCAAGGTGCTGATGAAGGAACTCGATCCGTACAAACTGATGTTCATCGAAGAGCCGGTACTCAGCGAAAACTATGAAGCGCTCAAGGAACTGGCGCCGCTGACCAGCACCCCGATCGCCTTGGGCGAGCGTCTGTTCTCGCGCTGGGATTTCAAGCGCGTGCTCAGCGAAGGCTACGTCGACATCATCCAGCCGGATGCGTCCCACGCCGGCGGCATCACCGAGACCCGCAAGATCGCCAACATGGCCGAAGCCTACGACGTGGCGCTGGCCCTGCATTGCCCGCTGGGCCCGATCGCCCTGGCGGCGTGCCTGCAACTGGACGCGGCCTGCTACAACGCGTTCATCCAAGAGCAGAGCCTGGGCATTCACTACAACGAGAGCAACGACCTGCTCGACTACGTGAAAGATCCTCGGGTGTTCGATTACGACCAGGGCATGGTGAAGATCCCCAACGGGCCGGGCCTGGGCATCGAGATCAACGAGGAATACGTGATCGAACGCGCCGCCGTCGGCCACCGCTGGCGCAACCCGATCTGGCGCCATGCCGATGGCAGTTTTGCGGAGTGGTGAGTTTCCACTAATCACCACAAATCCCCTGTGGGAGCGGGCTTGCTCGCGAATGCGGTGGGTCAGTAAAGGATATGTAGGCTGACACACCGCTTTCGCGAGCAAGCCCGCTCCCACACTGGATCTCCATGGATTGGAGATCAGCGCACAAGTCTTAGATCGACCTCAATAAACATAACAAGAGGCACCCCCATGCAACCGCAAACCCTCACCGGGCAGGCGTCTTTGGTGACACCCAGCCGCAAGCGGTTTTTCATCATGGTCCTGCTGTTCATCACAGTCGTGATCAACTACCTGGACCGTAGCAACCTGTCGATCGCAGCCCCCGCGCTGACCAGCGACCTGGGCATCGATCCGATTCACGTCGGCCTGATCTTCTCCGCATTCGGCTGGACCTACGCCGCCATGCAGATCCCTGGTGGCTGGCTGGTGGACCGGGTGCCGCCGCGCATCCTCTACACCGCCGCACTGCTGCTGTGGTCGATCGCCACGGTGATGCTCGGCTTTGCTGGCAGCTTCATCGCGCTGTTCGTGCTGCGCATGGCGGTCGGTGCCCTGGAAGCGCCGGCCTATCCGATCAACAGCCGCGTGGTCACCACCTGGTTCCCCGAGCGCGAGCGCGCCACGGCCATCGGTTTCTACACTTCCGGGCAGTTCGTCGGCCTGGCGTTCCTGACGCCGGTCCTGGCCTGGCTGCAGCATGAATTCGGCTGGCACATGGTGTTTGTCGTCACCGGGGCGGTGGGCATTCTCTGGGCCGTGATCTGGTACGCGGTGTATCGCGAACCCCGTGATTTCAAGGGCGCCAACGATGCCGAAATCGAGCTGATCCGCGAGGGCGGTGGGCTGGTGGACATCCAGTCGGAACAGGCCAAGGTCAAGGCCAAGTTCAGCTGGACCGACCTGGGGATCGTGCTGACCAAGCGCAAACTCTGGGGCATCTACCTCGGCCAGTTCTGCCTCAACTCGACGCTGTGGTTCTTCCTGACCTGGTTCCCGACTTACCTTGTGAAATACCGCGGCATGGACTTCATCAAGTCTGGCCTGCTGGCGTCGCTGCCGTTTCTCGCGGCTTTTGTCGGCGTACTGTGCTCCGGATTCTTCTCCGACTTCCTGATCCGTCGCGGTTACTCGGTCGGCTTCGCCCGCAAACTGCCGATCATCAGTGGCCTGCTGATTTCCACCTCGATCATCGGCGCCAACTTCGTCGAGTCGACGCCGCTGGTGATTGCCTTCCTCGCACTGGCGTTCTTCGGCAACGGTCTGGCATCGATCACCTGGTCGCTGGTGTCGACCCTGGCACCGGCACGCTTGCTCGGGCTGACCGGCGGGGTATTCAACTTCATCGGTAATCTGTCAGCTATCGCCACGCCGATCGTCATCGGTTTCCTCGCCAGCGGTGATTCCTTCGCGCCGGCGATTACCTACATCTCGGTTCTGGCGTTGATCGGTGCACTTTCCTACATCCTGCTGGTGGGCAAGGTCGAGCGTATCAAGTTGTAGTCCAGGCACGCGGGCGACCATAATGCCGCCCGTTCACTCGCTCAACCCTAAGGCTGGATATGCAGGAAGACGCCCCAAAAATCGCCAAGGACGCCGCGCCCACCGGCACCCAGACCCTGCTTCGCGGTCTGGGTGTGGTCCAGGCGGTGGCCAGCGGCGCCCGCGATCTGAAGGAAATCGCCCGGCTGATCGGCACCACGCGCAGCACCACCCATCGCCTGGCCAGCTGCCTGGTGGACGAGCGGTATCTGCGGGTGGTGCCGCAAGTCGGTTACCTGCTGGGGCCCAAGCTGATCGAACTGGGCTTTCAGGCCCGGGAAGAGTTGCCGCTGGTGACCTTGGCCGGGCCGTATCTGGACGAGCTGTCGGCGTTGACCGGCGACACTGTGCACCTAGCGATTCGTGAAGGCGACGAGGTCCTGTACCTGCACAAGAATCCGGGGCGCAACGGCCCTGAAATGCGCTCGCGGGTCGGCCATCGCATGCCGCTGGCGCGTACCGGGATCGGCAAGGCGCTGATGCTGGATGACACGCCGCAGGAGTGGCAACGGCTGTACGAAGTCAGCCTGCCGTTGGGTGGGAAAAATCAGTTCTGGCCACAACACCCGGAGCAATCCTGGGAGCAGTTCCAGCAGCGCATGATCGAATACGTGGCTGGTGGTTATGCCTTCGACCTGGAAGACAACGAACCGTCGATCCGCTGCGTAGCCGCACCCGTTCGCGATGCCAGCCGACGCATCGTGGCGGGGATCAGTATTGCCAGTACGGTGCCTTACATGCCGCTGGAGAAAATGTCTGAGCTGATTCCGCTCATCAAGGGTGTGACGGCGAGGTTGTCTGCGGAGTTGGGGTTGAAGGTTTAGAACGCATCGCGAGCAGGCTCGCTCCCACAGGGGGATTTGTGCCGGGCGCGGGTTCGTGTTCACTGAAGATCCAAACTGTGGGAGCGGGCTTGCTCGCGAAAGCGGTGTGTCAGCCTACATATTCGCTACTGACACGCCGCCTTCGCGAGCAAGCCCGCTCCCACATTGGGTTTGGTGTCAGCTTGTAGTTCGGTGTCAGCTCTCGGTTTTCTTCTCGGCCACGCCCAGCTCCTTGAGGCGCTGGTCAATCAGCTGGCACTTGTCCGGCAGATCCTTGGCCGCTGTACCCAGATCCATCTTCTGCAACTGATCATTGATTTCCTTGGCCTTGGCCGGGTTCTGCTCGGTCAGACGAGTGACTTCCTTGGCCAGTTGTTCGCGCTTGGCGGTGGCTTCCTCCGGGGTGCAGGCCCAGACGGGCAGGGCGCAGGCGAGGGTGGCGGCGAGGGTGAGCGTGTGCAGGGTTTTCATGGGGGCAGGCCTCGGGTCCGGTTAAGGCGGGGTAACCGGTTGAGGGCTTTTTAGTGGGAAAAGTTCAGCCTCGGCGATCACTCAAAACCACTGTGGGAGCGAGCCTGCTCGCGATTGCAGGCTGCCAGACAGCATTTGTGTCGCCTGACACCCCGCAATCGCGAGCAGGCTCGCTCCCACAATGGAAGGACGGTGAACTCGATTTAACCGCCGTGACAGCACCCCGACTTCTGCGCCTGCTCATACTTATCGTGATGCCGCACCCACTCCATGATCTCCTCTTCATTGCGCCCCTTCGGCGTCAAATCCAGGTAGTTGTAGGCGCCGACCAGCATGTCCAGGCCTCGGGCGTACGTGGAATAGGTGTGGAAAATCTCCCCGGCGTCATTGCGGTAAAACACGCTGAGTCCCGGCAGTTCTTCCTCCGAACCATCGGTTTTCTCGTAGTTGTAAGTCGCCGTGCCAGCCGCGACATCTTCGGCTCGGGCCGTGACGCCAAAGTCATAGTTGAAATCGCATCCAACCGATGACACCCAATCGAATCGCCAGCCCATACGCCGCCTGAACGCCTGGAATTCCTCGTACGGCGCATGGGATACCGCGACTACCGCGACATCGTGATGAGCCAGGTGCTGGTTGGCGCCGTCGATGTGGTCGGACAGGAACGAGCAGCCCGAACAGCCTTCCTCCCAGCCTTCGGCGAACATGAAGTGATAGATGATCAACTGGCTGCGCCCGCCAAACAGATCGACCAGTTTCAGCTCACCCCTGGGGCCCTGGAAGTGATAGTCCTTGTCGATTTTCACCCAAGGCAGAGCGCGGCGTTCGGCGCTGAGTCTGTCCCGTTCTTTGGTGAAGGCTTTTTCGTGAGCCAGATGCTGCTTGCGGGCGGCAAGCCATTCTTCCCGCGACACGACGGGATGGTTCTGAATGTTCATGACGATTTCTCCTGCGTGGAGCTGGGAGTCGGATTACACAGCCTAGTCGTTTGACGTCTGAGCAAATCGACATACCGCCGGTCGGTCACGACTGGAAACCAGGCTGAACGGCTATCGCCCATATCGGTCACAACCAATGAAGACCCATCAATCACGGGTACCGGAGGTTGATTCAGGATGACGACTTATAACTGGGATTTGATTGAACGCTTGCTGCACGAAGTGCAGCACGGTGAAGCCAGCTTCACCCCACGGCCCTATGCCGAGCAGTACGCGGCGCAAAAGGCTTCCGAAGGCGAGGAAACCGAAAACCTCGACCACCTCAAGGCCGTGGCCGGTGAGTATGAAAAGCTGCTGCTGGAGCGGGGGTATATCGAGCCGCGCCCTGAAGAGCAGGGCGGTACCGGTTCGAACTACATTCTGACGATGCGCGGCTCACGCTTGTTGAGTCTGATCGACAGCAGCATCCCCGGTAATGATCATCCGCGGCAGGTGCTGGATGAACAGGAAGATGCGCTGGATGAGCTGACGTTCGATGAGGTGGCTTCGAAGGCGCAGATTGCCTGAGGATTACACCGATCAAAATGTGGGAGCGGCGGTGCGACGATTCGACTTGCTCGCGAATGCGGTGGGTCAGTCCAAGCAATGTTGACTGACCCAACGCATTCGCGAGCAAGCCCGCTCCCACAGGGGATTTGTGCAAGACTCAACTCTGTTTCGCGGCCTTGAGGCATTTAAGGTCGCTGAAGTCCTTTTTCACCCCTTCGATTTTCGTCTGCAAGCGCTGACGCTGCACCGGCGTACTCTGCGCCATCAGATCCACGAACAGCGAGCGCGCCTGGGCTTCGGTTTTGGCGAAGGCCTGTTTGTATTCCGGTGTCCACAGGCGCTCGCGGTTGACCAGCAGGGTTTCGATTCGCTGTGGGAAGCCCGGGTCATGACGCTGCGCCACCGCCGCGCTGAACTGCTTCTGCCAATGCACGCGGTTGGCCAGCCACTGAGTGTTCTGGTCGCCCAGCGCATTCGACCACGCCACGACGCGCTGCTGCTGCGCCGGATTGAGCGGTCCGATCCAGTCATCCAGACGTTTCTCCATACGCTCACCGCGTTCCTTGATCTGCTGATCGAGGGACGGCTTGAGGTACTGCGCCTGGCGTTTGCGCTGATCCTTGACGAAAGCCTCGTTCATTTCCGCCACCTGCTGGTCGTTCAGGCCTTGCAGCAATTCGATGGCCGAAGGCGTGATCTCCTTGGCGGTTTCGGCGATGGCCTGTTCGGCTTCCTCAGTGCGTGCCTGCAGGGCGGCGTCGGTGACCTGATTGGTCGTGACCATGGTTTGCAGGCGGTCCAGCCAATCCAGGTAACCGGGCATTTGCGTGGTGCAGTGCCAGCTCAGGTGCTCCTTGAGCCGATCGTTGAACCAGCTTTTCTGCTCGCCGTTCATGTCCAGGTAATCGCCGAGCGTCCAGGGAATGATCACGTCGAGATTTCGATAGGCCAGGCCCATGCGGCTGCACGCGCCCAAGGCGAGGGAGAGGGTGAGTACAAAGGCTAAGTGTTTCAACCAGCGCGACATGATCGAATCCTTGCGAGAGCCTGGTTTCGGAGTCTGATTCCCATCTGAACGCAGAATGAGCCCGGCAGTTCAGCCGATCAATAGAAGCTGCGTTCGGCCTTCAGGGTCAGCAGTCCGTCGCATTGGCTGTTGTGCCCGGAATACGCCGAGCAACTGCTGCCGTTGAGGCTGGAGTCGCTGTAGATCAGATTGAGATCGATGCCCATGAACGGTCGGGAAAATTTCATCGACCAATCGGTAAAACTGCTGACATAGCCACCGTCCACGGCGACCGGTGTGTTCAACCGATGCGTGGTGTATTTCATGCTGATCCCGATGCCGAATGGTTCATTGCCACCTAGGTCGGCGAACAGCGTGCTGTTGCGTTTGTCGGGGTCGTTGCTGAAGGCGGCGCCGAAGCGGCTGCGCAGCAAGGTCAGGCCGCCGTAGAGTTCCTGGCTGTCGAGCGTGTCCAGTTGCGGATAGTTGTAATGGATGACGCCGATTTCGTAACCCAGATTCTGGTCGAAGGGCTGTTTAAAACCGGCGTAGGAATCGATTTCGAGGGTGTGTTCGGGGTTGATGCCCGCGCTGGGCGACCATTGGCCGAAATAGAAGCCGCTGTCGTGAGTCAGGTCCAGGCCACCGTGGAATGAGCCCGTGGCCGATGGCTTGACCAGGCCCTGGGCCATGCTGCGACTGGGGCTGGTGCCGAGTTTGAGATCGAAATCCCCCAGTTCGCGCTGGAAAATCTGACCGTGCGCCACTGAACACGCCAGCAGCGTGTATAGGGGCAACAGGAAACCGAAAGGCTTGAGCACGCTTCACTCCCTTGAACAGCGAGCACAGCTTGAGCTGAAACGCTTGATTTAGACGCGTGAAAGCATACCGGCGAATGCCCGGTAACGGATACCGTTCGTCGATTTTTAGAGGAGGGGTTGCGAGGAGTGCAGGAGAGGTCTGGCGTCCGGTCCAAGCGCTTCGAGAGTCAAAGCGCCTGTGGACCCGATAAAGCTGAAGTGATTACTTCTTGCCCAGGCTGATCTGCTTGGACGGGGCGAATGTCTGGCCGCTGACACCCTTGGCAATTTGCTGGATTTCACCGCCGGATTTGAGGAACGCTGCGATCTGGCTGTTGAGCGATTCGCTGGTTTCGACGGCAGGAGCTGGTTTTACTGGGCTTTTGGATGCTTTTACGCGCATGGCGGCCATTAACCTTCAGGAAATTCAAATGGCCACGTATCGTACAGGAATGAGCTGCAATTTGCTTGGTTAATATCCCCGTGATATTCAGGCGGACATGAATAGAGCGTGGATAATTACTTTTCGAACTTCCCCTAAGTCGCTGTTTTAAATAAAAAACGTGGTCCGGAAAATTTCAGTCTGCGGGCTGGCGGCGAGCGCCTCTAACCCAGGCCACGGTCTGACGAACGGCCGGTTGCCCCGGCAAAGCTCGCGAAAATGAAGGCCTGGGATGGAATTTCTCGTCAGGCATGCTCCGCCGCCCGACGCAACCGGTAAAACCGGGTAGAATGCCGCCCACGTAATGAGGGTATTGGACATGGCTTTAGTCGGGCGTTACAACAGTTTGCAAGTGGTTAAACACACTAACTTCGGTTTGTATCTGGACGGTGGCGCGGACGGCGAAATTCTTTTGCCCAATCGTTATATTCCAAAAGATATTCCCAGCGAAGATGAAGACTGGCTGAACGTTTTTGTTTATCTGGACAGCGATGACAAACTAATCGCAACTACCGAAAAACCGAAAGTTCAGGTCGGTGAATTCGCCAGTTTGAAAGTAGTTGAAGTCAACAGTATCGGTGTGTTCCTTGACTGGGGACTGCCGAAGGATCTGTTGCTGCCATTCTCGGAAGAGAAACGTCAGATGAAGGCCGGCGAATATGCCGTGGTGCACGTTTATCTCGACAAGCACACCCGTCGCATCACCGCGACAACGCGCCTGGACCGCTACCTGGACAAGACCTCGGCCAGCTACACGCCGGGCCAGGAAGTCGATCTGCTGGTCGCCGAAGCCACCGACATGGGCTTCAAGGCGATCATCAACAACAAGCACTGGGGCCTGATCCACAAGAACGAAATCTTCAAGTTCATGCGCGCCGGCAAGCAAGAGAAAGGCTTCATCAAGGAAGTGCGCGGCGATGGCAAGATCAGCCTGAGCCTGCAACCGGTCGGCCAGGAAGCGGCCACCAGCCTGAATTCCAAGATTCTCGCCAAGTTGCGCGAGAACAACGGCAGCCTTGCGGTCAGCGACAAGGGCGATCCGACGGTGATCAGCGACATGTTCGGCGTCAGCAAGGGCAACTTCAAGAAGGCCATCGGTGCGTTGTACAAGAATGGCCAGATCGTTATTCATGCCGATCGCATTGAATTGACCTGAGTTCGAGTAACAATATGATTCTCGCCCCGGCCCCGCGCCGGGGTTTTGCTTTTTACTGCCGAGTCATTGCCATGGATTGTTCAAGAGAGGTTTCCCGATGAGCGTCACCCGACGCAGCGCCGATGGTTTTGCCCTGCAGGTGATGCTGGTTCTGTGTCTGGTCTGGGGCGTCCAGCAGGTGATGATCAAATGGGCGGCACCGGATATCGCGCCGGTCATGCAGGCGGCCGCGCGTTCAGGCATATCCGCGCTTCTGGTCGGCCTGCTGATCTGCTGGAAAGGCGGCTGGGATCAGGTGGGCGGCACCTGGCGCGGTGGCTTGTTGGCCGGCGCGTTGTTCGGTCTGGAGTTCTTCTTCATTTCCGAAGGCCTGCAATTGACCACGGCCGCGCACATGTCGGTGTTCCTCTACACCGCGCCGATCTTCACCGCGTTGGGCGTGCACTGGCTGTTGCCGAGCGAACGCCTGCGACCGCTGCAATGGCTGGGGATCCTGCTGGCGTTCATTGGCATCGCCATTGCGTTTGCCGGTGGCGTGTCCTGGGACAACCTCGATCCGCGCATGTTGATGGGCGATGCGCTGGGCGTACTGGCCGGTGCCGCCTGGGGCGCGACCACGGTGGTGGTGCGGGCTTCGCGGCTGTCTGAGGCGCCGGTGACTCTGACCTTGTTTTATCAGTTGATCGTCGGCTTCGTCGGCCTGCTGCTGATCGCACTGTTAAGCGGCCAGATAACCCACGTCAGCCTGACCGGCGTGACCCTGACCAGCGTGCTGTTCCAGGGCGTGGTGGTGTCATTCTTCAGCTATCTGGTGTGGTTCTGGCTGCTGCGTCGCTACCTGGCCGCGAACCTGGCAGTGTTTTCCTTCATGACGCCGCTGTTCGGCGTCACCTTCGGCGTGGTGTTGCTGGGTGAAAAGCTCAGCCTGAACTTCGTCATCGGGGCGGTGCTGGTGCTGCTGGGCATCACCTTCGTCAGTGCCGAGCAGTGGCTGCGTCGGCGCTTGCGCAAGGCGTTGGGTCAGTCCTGAAGCCGCTTGGCCGATTCGATTGACATTCTTTGTAAAAGAACAATAGTGGGTGACTTGTTCTTGTTTGGAGAATGGCGTGGAATTCAGCCAATTGCGCATCTTTCAGGCGGTGGCGCAGGAAGAGTCCATCACCCGTGCCGCCGAGCGCCTGCACCGTGTACCGTCGAACCTGTCGACCCGGCTCAAACAGCTCGAGGAACAGCTCGGTGTCGAGCTGTTCGTTCGCGAGCGTCAGCGTTTGCAGCTTTCACCGGCGGGAAAAGTCCTGCTGGACTACACCGCCAAGCTGTTCGCCCTGCACGATGAAGCCCATGCGGCGGTGCAGGGCGGGCAACCTGCCGGCGACTTCGTGCTGGGCACCATGTACAGCACCGCCGCCATTCACCTTCCCGCGCTGCTGGCGCGTTATCACCGGCGTTATCCGGCGGTGAACCTGCAAGTGCAGTCCGGCCCCAGTGGCGAATTGTTCGAAGGTTTGCTCACCGGACGGCTCGATGCGGCGCTGGTAGACGGCCCGCCGGGGCTGGCGGTGCTCGATGGCGTGCTGCTTTGCGAGGAGCGCATGGTGCTGATCAGCGAGGCCGATCATCCGCCGGTGCAGAGCGCGCGGGATGTGGAAGGGCGTTCGGTGTTCACCTTTCGCCAGGGCTGCTCCTACCGGATGCGTCTGGAGTCCTGGTTTTCCCACGATCAGGCGGCCATGGGCCGGGCGATCGAGATCGAGTCCTATCCGGGCATGCTCGCCTGTGTGATCGCAGGATCCGGCGTGGCGCTGATGTCGGAGTCGATGCTTGCCAGCCTGCCGGGGCGCGAAAGTGTGGCGGTGCACCCACTGCCGGAGGCGTTCGCCAGTGCGACGACCTGGCTGATGTGGCGCAAAGGCATGGTCGGCGCCAACCTCAATGCCTGGATCGAGGAGCAGCAGACGCTCTTTCCGTCGGCGCCGCGCCAGACCAAGGCGATTGCATGATTTAATCGTTTCCGATTGTGATGGATTCAGTAACAGATCATTGCCACTTTGGGCGAGCATTGCTCTGGACTTCGGACTATTATCAGTTCGAAGCGATCAAGAATTTGGGTCGCTCGGCATTACCCTGAAGGGGGCAACATGAAAGAGAAAATTCAAAACTGGCTGCATGACCTGGGTGTCGCGCTCGGTTTGATCGAACCGCCTCTGCAACCTGTGCCGATTCGCACCGATGACGAACAGCGTCGACGTCAGCAGCGCCGCCGGTAACGTCGCCTCTTGAGGGCGATGCCTGTGGCAATGGGCTGCCTGTGGCGAGGGGGCTTGCCCCCGCTCGGCTGCGAAGCAGTCGTAAAATCGCCTGATGCTTTCTAACTGATACACCCGGATTGAATGGTCTTGGGGCTGCTTCGCAGCCCAACGGGGCGGTGCGACGTTTCGACAAGCCCCCTCGCCACAAAAGCCCGCTCCCCGCGATGACTTGATGACTTGATGACAAGTCAGTCACTCAATGCCGCCCAATCTCCATCAAAAACCGACTCAAGTCATTCGCCGTCCTGGCCGTCTTGAGCATCTGGTCTTCCTCGGCGGTGAACGCCGTCAAACCGAACTCATCCTCCAGATGGAAGATCAGTTCTTCGATGTCCGTCTTGTCCAATCCCAACTGCGCCAGGCTGGCGTTGTCGTCGAAGTCTTCCTGATTCTCCAGCAGGCGGCTGATGAAGCGGTGCACGGCGGCGCGGACGGCGGCTTTTTTCATGATGGTTCTTCGGGTGCGTCGGGTTTTATCGTCCCTGCGAGTTCCTGAAGGGTTCCTGAAGATGAGTACAGCAGGCTTCAGCGGGGTGAGCGCTGCCGCTCGTCAATCGAGGTTTTCTCCGGGCGAAAAAAAACGGGTGTGGCGACCGACGCCACACCCGTCGAAGAAAGCATCAAATTGTCATGTTCGGCTTAGATGGCGCTCGCCACCGGCGCAGGGCGGCGGGACATCAGGCTCACCACGACAAAGCTCACCAGACCTACCGCCAGGCTGTAGTAGATCGGAGTGTTGGCATCCAGACCGTCCTTGACCATGAACAGCAGGGCAGTGGCAAAGCCCAGGCCCATGCTGGCGATGGCGCCGGCGGTGGTCGCGCGTTTCCAGAAAATCGCACCGATCAGCGGGATCAACATACCGCCCACCAGCAGGTTGTAAGCCAGGGTCAGGGCGCTGATCACGTCGTTCACTACCAGGGCGATACCCAGAACCACGAGACCGGTCAGCAGGGTCACCAGGCGGTTCATGCTCAGGCTCGACTGCTTGCCGCCACGCAGTTTCGGCAGCAGGTCTTCACTCAGGGTGGTTGCAGCGGCCAGCAGGCCGGCGCTGGCGGTGGACATCATGGCAGCCAGTGCGGCAGCGATCACCAGGCCACGGATACCGTCCGGCAGGGACAGTTTCACGATCGCGGCGAAGGCGTTGTTGACGTTGTCCAGATCCGGGATCAGTACGTGAGCGGCCATGCCGATCAAAGCACAGGCCAGACCGTAGATGATGCAGTAGACACCGGCAGCGGTACCGGCGTATTGCGCGACTTTGGCGGTCTTGACGGTGAACACCCGTTGCCAGATGTCCTGACCGATCAGGATGCCGAAGAAGTAGATCACGAAGTAGGTGATGATGGTGTCCCAACCGATGGTGGTGAAGCTGAAGCTCGCCGCCGGCAGTTTGGTGACCAGCTCATCCCAGCCGCCCACGCGGTACATGCAGATCGGCAACAGGATGAACATCAGGCCCACGGTCTTGATGATGAACTGGACGATGTCGGTCAGGGTCAGTGACCACATGCCGCCGATGGCCGAGTAGATCACCACCACACCACCGCCGACAAGTACCGACAACCAGAACGGCAGGCTGAACAGCACTTGCAGCACGGTGCCGATTGCCAGGATCGAGACCACGCCGATCATCAGGGCGTAGGCCAGCATGATCACCGCGCTCGCGGAACGGGCCATCGGGTTGTAGCGTTTTTCCAGCACCTGGGTAACGGTGTAGATCTTCAGTTTCAGCAGCGGCTTGGCGAGGAACAGGTTCAGCGCCACGATCCCGCAACCCAGTGCGGCGCAGAGCCAGAAACCGGAGATGCCATGCACGTAGCCCAGGCGCACGGTGCCGACGGTGGACGCGCCACCCAGAACCGTTGCCGCCATGGTGCCCATGTACAGCGTCGGGCCCAGGTTACGACCGGCAACGAGAAACTCTTCGTTGGTCTTGGCCTTGCGCATGCCGTAGTAGCCGAGTATCAACATCGCGGCTGCGTAGATGAGTACGACGAATAAATCCAATGCCATGATGGCGGTCTCCGATTGTCTTTTTTATGTGAGGCAGGAAATCAATCTGTAGGAGCAAGGCTTGCCCGCGAACCGCTTTGCACAGTCTGCCAGGCATACCGCGTCATCCTTCTTCGCGGGCAAGCATCGCTTCTACGGGTCAGGCGATCTGTCGCATCGCCTGTGGAACTGGCGCATCCGGGTGCCAGGTATCACGCAATACCGGCAGGGTTCGAAAGCGCGGAAAGCGCAGCCGGGTTCACCGAGCCAGGCTGCGAAATCGTTGGCCGATCCTCAGCGGTGGACTACGCCAGGCAGTACGCAGAGCATTTCGTACAGCAGGTTGGCGGCCAGCAGCGAGGTGTTACCGGTGGTGTCGTAAGCGGGCGAGACTTCTACCAGATCGCAGCCGATCAGGTCGAGGCCTTGGCAGCCGCGAATGATCTCGATCGCCTGAATGGTGGTCAGGCCGCCGATTTCCGGGGTGCCGGTGCCAGGCGCCCAGGCCGGGTCGATGCCGTCGATGTCGAAGCTCAGGTACACCGGACCGCCGCCGACTTTCTCGCGAACTTCGGCCATCAGCGGATCCAGGGACTTGTGCCAGCACTCTTCGGCCTGGACCACGCGGAAGCCCTGGTTGCGGCTCCAGTTGAAGTCGTCAGCGGTGTAGCCCTGGGCGCGCAGACCGATTTGCACGACGCGGTCCGGGTCGATCAGGCCTTCTTCGACGGCGCGACGGAAGGTGGTGCCGTGGGCGATTTTCTCGCCGAACATGTGATCGTTCACATCGGCGTGGGCGTCGATGTGCACCAGGCCGACCTTGCCGTGCTTTTTATGGATGGCACGCAGGATCGGCAGGGTGATGGTGTGATCGCCGCCCAGGGTCATCGGGATCACATCGTGTTCCAGGATGTTGTCGTAGGCTTCTTCGATGATGCGTACGGCGTCGAGCAGGTTGAAGGTGTTGATCGCCACGTCGCCGATGTCGGCAACCGACAGCGAGTCGAACGGAGCAGCGCCGGTGGCCATGTTGTACGGGCGGATCATCACCGATTCGGTGCGGATGTCACGCGGCCCGAAACGGGTGCCAGGGCGCAGGGAGGTACCGATGTCCAGCGGCACGCCAACGAAGGCAGCGTCCAGACCGGCAGCAGTAGGAACATGGGGGAGTCGCAGCATGGTGGCGATGCCGCCGAAGCGCGGCATTTCGTTGCCGCCCAGTGGTTGGTGAAGAATCTTTTCCACGGGAAAGGCCTCATCGTCATTGTTTTATTTATGCAGTCGAGCCCGCTCACGGAGGCAGGCGCCGCTTTGGACCGATTCTGCGAAATGTAGTGGCCGGGAAGAATCGCTACGGGCAAATACTTAGTTCAGATTTTTCTAAACTAATGCTGAGGGCGGCGGTAGACTCCCTCCATTCGCAAACCGCACCTAAACCTGTGGCGAGGGGGCTCGCCCCCGTTGGACTGCGCAGCAGTCCCATCTTTTAGGGCCGCTTCGCAGCCCAACGGGGCGGTGCGACGTTTCGACAAGCCCCCTCGCCACAATGACCTTATCGGCTGTTCGACTTTTGACGGGCTGTCATTAGGGCAAGTCCTTCACCACAAGTAGCCCTATCCGGAGCCCTTGCATGGCCAACGCTTTACCCGACCTGAAACTATTGCGCATCTTCGTCAGCGTGGTGCGGCATCAGGGATTTGCCAATGCCCAGCAGGAGCTCAACCTCTCTACGTCGGCCATTAGCACCTACATGAGCCAGCTCGAATCGGCCCTGGGCCTGGTGCTGTGCCATCGCGGGCGGGGCGGTTTCAGCCTGACCAGCAAGGGCGAGTTGTTCCATCAGGAGACGCTGCGTCTTTTAGGTGAGCTGGAAGGATTCGAGCAGTACGCCGCCGCGCTCAAGGGCGAATTGCGCGGCACGCTGAACCTGGGGGTGATCGACTCGACGGTCAGCGACAAGGCCCTGCCGTTCGCCGAAGCCATCGGCGCCTACAGCCAGGAACACCCGGCGGTACACCTGCACTTGTCGGTGATGAGTCCCTACGAACTGCAACTGGGTGTCCAGGACAACCGCCTGGACTTGGCCATCGGCGCGTTTTCCACGCGGATGAGCGGTCTGGTGTACATGCCGCTGTACCGCGAACAGCACTGGCTGTATTGCAGCAACCGGCACCCGCTGTTCAATGAGCGGCGCATTCCCGAGCAGGTCATCACCCAACAGCGCATGGTCGGTCGCGGCTACTGGAGCCAGGCCGAGCTGGCGCGCCACGGCTTCAAGCACAGCGCGGCGACGGTGGAGAGTATGGAAGCGCAGCTGATTCTGGTGCTGTCCGGTGCCTATATCGGTTACTTGCCCGAGCACTATGCCCAGGCCTGGGCGGACAAGGGCGACTTGCGTGTGTTGCTGCCGGCGACCTTCGGTTATCAGGCACCGTTCTCGATGATCGTGCGCCGCGGTCGCAGCCGTGAGCCGCTGATCCAGACCTTCCGCGATCTGCTCAAAGCGCAGCTGAACCAGGCGACTTGAGGAAAGCACCATGTCCAGAATTCAATGTTCGCGCTGCCTGCGTCCGCAAAGCCACTGCCTCTGCCCGCTGATCCCCAGCCTCGACAGTCGTACCCGGGTGTTGCTGTTGCAGCATCCCAGTGAAGTGAATCATGCGCTGAATACGGCGCGGCTGGCGGCACTGGGTTTGACCAACGCCGAGTTGATCGTCGGCGAGGTGTTCGAAGATTTGCCCCGGTTGTTGAATCAGCCGGGATACCGTGCGCGGTTGCTGTTTCCCGGCGACGAGGCGCAGCCGATGCAGACTTATGTCGAATCAGATGAGCCATTGCTGCTGGTGGTCCCGGACGGCACCTGGCGCAAGGCGCGCAAGATGCTGCACCTCAATCCGTTGCTGGCGGCATTGCCCAGGGTGACCCTGGTCGAGGGCGGTGTGTCCCGCTATCGGTTGCGCAAGGCACCGGGGCCGGGGGCGTTGTCGACGATAGAGGCGATCGTGCAGGCGTTACAGGTGCTGGAAGCGCCGGCCTCGTTCGAGCCGTTGTTGAGGCCGTTCGAGGCGTTGATCGAGGGGCAGATTGCGGCGATGGGGGAGGAGACCTTTCAGCGTAATCATGGGCCGAAATAGGTGTTGCCTGTGCCGGCCTCTTCGCGGGCAAGCCCGCTCCCACAGGTTTCGTGTTGGTCGCAGAATTTGGGTTCGACACCGACACTGTGGGAGCGGGCTTGCCCGCGAAGAGGCCAGATGAATCAACACAAATCCAACGGCCTGACTACCTCTCCCGCATCGCCTCGGTACGGGCCTTCAGCACCGGCTTGAGCAGGTAATCCAGCACCGTTTTCTCCCCGGTAATAATGTCCACCGTCGCCACCATCCCGGGAATGATCAGCAGCGGTTTCGCATCCCCACCCAAATGATTCTTGTCGGTACGCACCTGAATCAAATAGAAGCTGTTGCCCTTGTCGTCAGTGATGGTATCCGCCCCAATCAGCTCCAGCTTCGCACTCAACCCCCCATAGATCGTGTAGTCATAGGCACTGAACTTGACCATTGCCTTCTGCCCCGGATGCAGGAACGCGACGTCCTGTGGCCGTACCTTGGCCTCGATCAACAGGTTGTCCTCGAACGGCACGATTTCCACCATGTCACTACCCGGCTGCACCACGCCGCCGATGGTGTTGACCTTGAGCAGCTTGATGATGCCCTTGACCGGCGAAACCACCGTGGTGCGGGTCACGCGGTCGTCGATGGCGATGCTCGATGCAGTGATTTTCGACAGGTCAGTGCGTTTCTCGTTCAGCTCCTTGGCCGCTTCCGAACGGAAAGTCTGTTCCGATTCGTCGATCTTGCTGCGGATCTCGGCAATCGCCGATTCCGCCCTCGGGATCGCCAGGTTGGTAGCGTTGAGCGAACCGCGGATTTCCACGGCGCTGCGCTTGAGCCGCAGGATCTCCACCGGCGAAACGGCGCCGGTCTTGACCAGTGGTTCGGACATGCCCATTTCCTGATTGACCAGCGCCAGGCTTGAACTGTACTGGCCAGCTTTCGAGCGGAACTCCGCAAGCTCCTGAGTTTTCTGCCGAAGCTGTTCGGTCAGGGTCCGTTGTTCGCTTGCCAGCCGACGTTGCCTCTGGTCGTACAGCGCACGCTCGTCTTCGGCCACTTGCGGCGCCTTGGCGATCACTTCATCCGACAGCTTCAGCGGCCGACCTTCGGCTTCCGCCGACAGCCGTTCGACCTGCGCGGTGAGGGCATAACGATCGGCCTCGCTTTCGCCTTTATTTGACAGGTACCGCGTGTCATCCAGGCGCAGCAGAGTGTCGCCCTTGTTCACCATTTGCCCTTCGCGCACGAAGATCTCGGTGACGATGCCGCCTTCAAGGTTCTGGATCACCTGTACCTTGCTCGACGGGATCGCCTTGCCTTCGCCCATGGTGACTTCCTGCAGCACCGCGAATTTGGCCCAGACCACCGCGCTGATCAACAACGCCGCCGCCAGCCACACGGTGATCCGCGACCAGCGCGGCGAATCCTCCAGCGAGGCCCCGGCGGTTTCCGGCATGAATTCGGCCTCGGCGCTTTTGCTAAAGCTGTCGAAGTAGCCGCGTCCCTTGGGGGTAATCGGTTCGGAAGCAGACATGGCCGACTCCTAGACTGCCGCAGAGCCGACACGGCCCTTGCGCAGTGCATCAATAACCGCTTCTTTCGGCCCGTCCGCGACGATCCGCCCGTTGTCCAGCACGATCAACCGATCCACCAGGCTGAGCATCGAAGTACGGTGGGTGACCAGCAGCACGGTTTTGCCCTGGACCAGGCCGTGGAGTTTTTGCCGCAGTACGTCTTCGCTGCTGTTGTCCATGGCGCTGGTGGGTTCGTCGAGCAGCATGATCGGCGGATCCAGCAACATGGCACGGGCCAGCAGCACAGCCTGGCGCTGGCCGCCGGAGAGCAGTTGTCCGCGCTCGCCCACAGGGCGGTCGAAGCCTTGCGGGTGCTGCCGGGCCAGTTCGGTAACGCCGGTCAGCTCCGCCACTTCGAGCATGCGCGAATCGCTGATGTAGCGCGCGCCGAGGGTCAGGTTGTCGCGCAGGCTGCCGGCCAGCAGCGGCAGGTCGTGGGCGACATAACCGATCTGATGGCGCAGGTCGGCGACGTCCACTTGCCGCAGGTCCAGGCCATCGAGCAGCAATTGGCCTTCCTCGGGTTCGAGGAAGCCCATGACCATGCGCGCCAGGGTGCTTTTGCCGGAGCCGCTGCGACCGATGATGCCGATCCGTTCACCGGGTTTGACGCTGAAACTGATGTTGGCCAGCGCCGCCGCGCTCTGGCCGTTGTAGCGGAAGGTCACGCCGACCACGTCCAGTGCGCCCTGCAGGTGGGTGCGCTCCAGCGGCCGCTGGCGGGCATCGCGCTCCTGGGGCAGGGCCATCAGGGCGTCGGTGCTTTTCATGGTCAGTTGCGCTTGCTGGTAACGGGTGATCAGCCCGGCGATCTGCCCCAGCGGTGCCAGGACCCGGCTGCCGAGCATGTAGGTCGCCACCAGGGCGCCGACGCTGAGGTTGCCGGCGATGATGCTGTAGACCCCGGCGACAATGGTCGCCATACCGGAAAACTGCTGGATGAACAGGGTGCCGTTGGTGGCGAACGCCGCCAGATTGCGTGCGTGGCTGTCCAGGCGGGTGAGGGCGCCGTGGGTGCTTTCCCATTTGTGCTGACGTTCGCTTTCGGCGCTGCAGGCCTTGAGGGTTTCCAGGCCGCCGAGGGTTTCGATCAGCAGGGCCTGACGTTCGGCGCCCAGGCTCAGGCTTTTTTGCACGGTGTCGCGCAGCCGCGCCTGAATCACCATGGCGAAAATGATCGTGATCGGAAACGCCAGGATCGGAATCACCACCAGCCAGCCACCGAGCAAGCCGATCACCAGCAGCATCAGCAGGGCGAAGGGCAGGTCGATCAGGCTGGTGAGGGTCACCGCCGTGAGAAATTCCCGCAGCCCCTGAAAGTCATGGATGCTCTGGGCGAAGCCGCCGATGGTCGCCGGTTTGGCTTTCATCGCCATGCCGGTGATGCGCTCGAACAAAGTCGCGGAAAGGATCACGTCGGTTTTCTTGCCGGCGGTGTCCAGCAGGTGCGCGCGCACCACTCGCAGCACCAGCTCGAATCCGGTGCCGATCAGCAGGCCGATGGTCAGCACCCACAGGGTCGACGTGGCCTGGTTCGGTACGACGCGATCGTAGGTCTGCATCACGAACAACGGCACCATCAACCCCAGCAGGTTGATCAGGAAGCTTGCCAGGATCGCATCGCTGTATAGCCATTTCGACAGCTTCAGGGTGTCGCGAAACCACGCCTGCACCCGTGGCACCAGCGGCGAGCGCAGATCTTCGAGTTCATGTCGCGGGCGGGCGAACAGGGCCTGGCCGCTGTAGTGTTCGGCGAGTTCTTCGGGGCTGATCCATTGTTCGCCGCCGTCGGCTTCGCTGGGCAGGATCAGCACCCGGCCGTCTTCGCCGATACGCCTGAGCACCGCGGTGCGGTCGTTGTTGAGCAACAGCAACACCGGCAGGTTGAGCGGGGAAATGTCCTTGAGTTCGCGGCGCAGCAGACGCGCCTGCAAGCCGGCGCGGGCCGCGGCGCGGGGCAGCAGGTCCAGGCTCATGCGTTGCTTGGCCATGGGCAGCCCGGCGCTGAGGCTGGCGCGGCTGACGGTTGCACCGTGGAGTTTGCAGAGGATCAACAGACCGTCCAGAAGCGGGTCATCGAAGCTCAGGCGCGGATCGACACCGGTGTTGCCGGGTTCCATGCTGGTCACATTGAACGCTCCGGTAAATGGCAGGACAGAAACAGATGAACAACGCACCACATCGTGTAGGAGCAGCCTTCGGCAGCTCCTACACGCGGACCGGGCTTTTTATTTGAGCTCAGGCAAACGAGCTTCGCTCTTCACCTCGGCCTGGGCAATCGCATCGGCAGGCAGCACCACCCGCTGCTTGCTCAGCAACTGGCCCATGTTCGCCAGTACACGGTACATCGAATATTCCTCGGTGTAGCGTACTTCGGTGTAGCGGCGGTTGGCGTTGTAGAGTTCGTTTTCGCTGTCCAGCAGGTCGAGCAGGGTCCGTTGGCCGAGGCCGAACTGGTCCTGGTAGGCCATGCGTACGCGTTTGCTGGTATCGGCGTATTCACGGGCGGTCGGCGTCTGTTTCTTGGCATTGACCATGGCGTTCCACGCCAGGTTGATGTTCTCGTTTAGCTGGCGCAGGGCATTGTTGCGGATGTCCATCGCCTGATTGATCTTGTGCGCGTCCGATTGCAGGCGCGCCTTGTCGCTGCCGCCGCGGAACAGGTTGTAGTTCATCACCACACCGACCCGCCATTCATTGTCATGGCCCTTGTCGCCCTGAATATTGTTGTTCGCGCCCACCGCAGCTTCGGCGTCGAAGCGTGGATAGAACGGCGACTTGGCCACTTCGTACTGGCTCTCGGCCGATTGCACGTCGGCCTGGGCGGATTTCAGATAAGGGTTGTTATCCACCATGCTCTGCTGGGCTTCATGCAAGCCTGCCGGCAGTTCTCCGCGAATCGAAGGCGGGGCTTCCAGTTCGTCGGGCAGGCGCCCGACCACAGCGGCGAAATTCGACTCGGCGTCAGCCAGGTCCACCTGGGCGGTATCGAGGTTGTTTTCCGCCAGGGCTCGACGAGCGGTGGACTGGTCGGCGTCGGCGTTACTGCCCACGCCGCGTTCGGTACGCAGACCGATCTGATCGTTGACCCGCAAGTGTGCCTGCAGGTTGTTCTGGGCCAGGGTCACCAGTTCGCGGCGCTTGAGGACTTCGAGATAGACCTCGATCGTGCGCAGGGCCAGGTCCTGTGCGGTGCCTTGAGCGTAATAGGCGCGGGAGTTGACCACGCCTTTGGTGCGCTCGACTTCGTTGGCAGTGTTGAAACCGTCGAACAGCATCTGCCGCAGCCGCAGTTCCGACTGGGTGTAATTGAGGATCGAGGTGTGGTGATTGCCGAACGCCCGGGTGTTGGTGTTATCGCTGTAGCCGCGCCCGTAGGCGGCATTCAAATCGACCGACGGATAAAAGCCGCCCTTGGCGACCTTCACGTCTTCATCAGCCGACAGACGGCTGTCTACCCGCGATGCCAGTTCCGGGTGGGTTGCAATAGTGCTCTGGATGGCTTCGGTCAGGTTCATGGCTTGAGCCTGATAGGTGCAGGCCATGGCCAGTAAAACTGCGGAACAGAGGGGGTTAAGGCGGCGCATGGTGCATCTCCCTGACGTCCTGATGGTGCTTTATCGTCGCCAATTTATTGACGACATTTATAGGAAAACCGTTTCACGGGTTTTACATCAGAGCTAAGAACATTCTGGAGAGAAGCTAAGAAGGTTTTCTCATAATGGTTATGCCGAAAAAAACTTATGCGCTCTGCAAAATCCAGCACATTGTTCAGTTGCGAAGCCCTTGTTTTATGAGCTCTAGGGCGCTCATCAGGGTTTTGCGAAAGTTCCAATCCACTTATCGACATGGAGCGGAGAAGTGCTGGAGGGGAGGGACGCGGAGCGGGTTGTTGTGACAATTTTTTGTCACTCCAGTGATTCACAACCGTTACGCATCGCTCGCAGGGCCGGTCATCCACGAAGAGAGGTCCGATGTCATTGATGGCAAAGGATTTTTCACCGGCGTAGATGACGCCCGTGAGCAGTACGCTGGGCGAGATTATCGCCAGGGAAGCGGCTTACGCAGGTAAACGCTGACCGGCAAACGCTCTGCCAGCCACCCGCCTTGTTCATCCACACGCATGTTCTCCGTCACAAAAAAAGGTGCCGACAGCGGTTGGCAGCGGAGGAAATGCACATGGCTACGCTCATCGGTATCGTCAGTAAGGTCATCGGTCAGGTGTTCGCGGTAGCGGCCGACGGCACTCGTCGCGCCCTGGTCGAAGGCGATCGATTGTTCGCCGGTGATCAGCTCAATACCGGAGCCGAAGGCGCCGTGGCGGTGCGCCTGCAAAATGGCCAGGAGCTGACCCTCGGCCGGGGCAGCAGCCTGCAGATGACCCCTCAGTTGCTGGCCCATGAGTCTCCGCACCTGAACACCAATGAATCGGTGACGCCCAGCGAGGCGCAACTGAGCGATGTCGAGCAACTGCAAAAAGCCATTGCCGCCGGTGACGACCCGACGCAGACCGCCGAAGCCACGGCGGCGGGGCCAGGCTCGACCGGACCTGCGGGCGGTGCGCTGGGGGGCGGCCACAGTTTCGTGATGCTGGAAGAGGTGGGCGGTCGGGTCGATCCGACCATCGGCTTTCCTACCGCCGGCTTCGGCGGCATTCCCGAGTTCCCTGAAGAACGCCACGACGCTGTGGTCAATACCGACGATGGCGGTACGGCACCGGTGATTGTGCCTCCACCACCTCCTCCGGTCGTGAACAACCCGGTCACTCTGGGTGGGTTGTCGGTCCAGGGCGGCGAACTGAACCTCAACGAAGCGAACCTGCCTGACGGTACGGCGAGCAACCCTGCGGCCCTGACCCAGAGCGGCACCTTCACCATCAACGCGCCCGACGGGTTGAACAGCCTGAGCATCGGCGGGATCAACGTCATCACCGGCGGTGTCGCCGCAGGCTTTCCGCAGTCGATCACCACGCCACTGGGAAGCACGCTGACCATCACCGGCTACAACCCGGCCACCGGCGTGGTGAGTTACAGCTACACCCTCAACGGCAGTGAAACCCATTCGAGCGGCGACGGCACCACTCTCAGCGAACACTTCACCGTGGTGGCGGGCGACAACAACGGCGATACGACCACCGGTTCGCTGGACGTCAATATCACCGATGACGTCCCCAAGGCGATCGACGACTTCAACGGCACGGCCTCGGAAACCCAGCTGACGTTGAACGGCAATGTATTGACCAACGATGAGCAGGGCGCCGACCGTGTTCCTGTGGGTGAGAACGCCGGTCCGATCACCCCCGGCACTTTTGTCGGCACCTACGGCACTTTGGTGCTCAATGCCAACGGCACCTACACCTATACCCTCAACACCAGCGACCCCGATTTCAAAGCGCTGCACGGCGGTGGCAACGGCACTGAAACCTTCACCTACACCCTCACCGATGCCGATGGCGACACCAGCACCGCCAACCTGGTGCTGAACATCCACAACAACGACGATGGCGTGACCATCAATGGTTTGAATGTCGAGGGTGGTGAGCTCAACGTTTACGAGAAAAACCTCAGCGATGGCAGCAGTCCCGACGCAGGTGCCCTGACCCAGAGCGGCACATTCACCATCACAGCGCCAGATGGCGTGGAAACCCTGACCATCGGCGGCATCAACGTGGTTGTCGGTGGCGTGAGCGCGGGCTTCCCGCAGTCGATCACTACACCGCTGGGCAGCACGCTGACCATTACCGGCTTCAATGCGGCGACCGGAGTGGTGAGTTACAGCTACACCCTGGTGGACAACGAAGCGCATCCGACGGCCAACGGCGCCAATACTCTGTCCGAGCAGTTTGCGGTCACGGTGGTGGACGATAACGGCACCACCGCCAACGGCAGCCTGGACGTGAACATCGTCGACGACCTGCCAAAAGGTGTGGATGACACCAATGCCGGGACGGCTTCCGAAACCCAGCTCAGCCTCAACGGCAACGTGCTGACCAACGACGTGCAGGGCGCTGACCGCGTGACGGTAGGCGAAAATTCCGGCCCGATCACTCCGGGCACCTTCGTCGGCACCTACGGCACTCTGGTGCTGAACGCCAACGGCACTTACACCTACACCCTGAACACCAGCGATGCCGACTTCAAAGCGCTGCACGGCGGTGGCAACGGCACTGAAACCTTCACCTACACCATCACCGATGCGGACGGCGACACCAGCACCGCCAACCTGGTGCTGAACATCCACAACAACGACGATGGCGTAACGCTCGACGGCCTGGACGTCTATGGCGGCGAGCTGACTGTCTACGAGAAAAACCTCAGCGACGGCACCAGTCCCAACGCACCGGCGCTCACCCAGAGCGGCACCTTCACCGTCACGGCGCTCGATGGCCTGCAAACCCTCACCGTGGGTGGCATTACCGTGGTCAGCGGCGGTGTGGCTGCCGGTTTCCCACAAACCATCACCACGCCATTGGGCAGCACCCTGACCATCACCGGCTACAACGCGACCACGGGTGTCGTCAGCTACAGCTATACCCTGGTGGACAACGAGGCGCATCCGACGGCGAACGGCGCCAATACACTCACCGAGAACCTCACGGTGGTGGCGACCGATACCGACGGCAGCACCGCCACCGGCCAGATCAACGTCAATATCGTCGACGATTTGCCGACTGCAAGGCCGGACGCCGACTCGGTGCAGGAAGGCGGCACCGTCAGCGGCAACGTGCTGGACAACGACATCGGTGGCGCCGACGGTCCCGCTGCCAGTGGCGCCGTGGTTGGCGTGCGTGCGGGTTCCGACACCTCGACCTCGGCCATCGGTGGTCTGAACAGCCAGATCAACGGCACCTACGGTTATCTGACCCTGGATGCCCAGGGCAATGCGGTTTACCACAGCAACCCGAACACCGTGAGCGGCCCCGGCGCCACCGACGTCTTCACCTACACCGTGCGCGACGCCGACGGCGACGAAAGCACGACCACCATCACCATCGACGTGTACAACAGCTGCCTGGCAGCCAGCAGCGACAACGATGTGACGGTCTACGAAAAAGCGCTGGACCTGAGCAAGGACGGCCAGGACCTGGCGGCGGGCACTGTCACCGGCAGCCAGCCGGGCAGTACCGCGGAAACGGCCAGCGGCACGCTGGTCGGCTCGGTGACCGGTGCCGTCGGTGCGATCACCTATGCGCTGGTTGGCAGCGCCAACGGCGCGTACGGGCAAATCCAGATCAACCCCAACGGCACCTACACCTACACGCTGACCACGCCACCGAGTACCACACCCCATGCCAATGACGGCCCCAACGTCATGCATGAAAGCTTCACCTATCAGGCGACCGATTCGCTGGGCAACATCGTTACCAGCACCATCGTGGTCAATATCGTCGACGACGTGCCCAAGGCGATGAATGACACCAATGCGGCCACCGCGTCCGAAACTCAGCTCACGCTCAATGGCAATGTGCTGACCAACGACGTGCAAGGCGCGGATGCCGTGGCTACCGGACCCAGCAGCGGCCCGATCACCCCCGGCACTTTCGTCGGTACCTACGGCACCCTGGTGCTGAACGCCAATGGCACCTACACCTACACCCTCAACACCAGCGACGCCGACTTCAAGGCGCTGCACGGCGGTGGCAGCGGCACCGAGACCTTCACCTACATCCTCACTGATGCCGACGGTGATACCAGCACCGCCAACCTGGTGCTGAACATCCACAACAACGACGACGGCATCAACATCGATGGCCTCAACGTCTACGGCGGCGAACTGACGGTCTACGAGAAAAACCTCAGCGACGGCAGCAGCCCTGATGCCGGAGCACTGACCAAGAGCGGCACCTTCACCATCACTGCACCGGATGGCGTAGAAACCCTGAGCATCGGTGGCATCAACGTGGTGGTCGGCGGTGTGAGCGCAGGCTTCCCGCAATCCATCACCACCCCATTGGGCAGCACGCTGACCATCACCGGGTTCAACGCGGCAACCGGTGTCGTCAGTTACAGCTACACCCTGGTGGATAACGAAGCTCATCCAACGGCCAACGGCGCCAACACCCTGTCCGAGCAATTCACCGTCACCGTAGTCGACGACAACGGCACAACCGCCAACGGCAGCCTCGACGTGAACATCGTCGACGATCTGCCCAAGGCGATGAGCGACAGCAACGCGTCGACCGCTTCGGAATCCCTGCTCACTCTCAACGGCAACGTCCTGACCAACGACGTACAAGGCGCCGATCGCGTACCGACTGGCCCAAGCGCCGGCCCGATCACCCCCGGCACCTTCGTCGGCACCTACGGCACGTTGGTGCTCAATGCCAATGGCACTTACACCTACACCCTCAACACCAGCGACGCCGACTTCAAAGCCCTGCACGGCGGCGGCAATGGCACTGAAACCTTCGCCTACACAATCACCGATGCGGACGGCGATACCAGCACCGCAAACCTGGTGCTGAACATCCACAACAATGATGATCCGGTGATCGTCAGAGGCCTGGATGTGTGTGGCGGCGAACTGACCGTCTACGAGAAGAGCCTCAGCGATGGCAGCAACCCCAACACACCCGCGCTGACTCAAAGCGGCACCTTCACTGTGACCGCAGCGGATGGCCTGCAAACCCTGACAGTGGGCGGCATCAATGTGGTCACTGGCGGCGTGGCAGCCGGCTTCCCGCAATCGATCACCACACCGTTGGGCAGCACCCTGACCATCACCGGCTACAACGCGACCACGGGCGTGGTCAGCTACAGCTACACCCTGGTGGACAACGAGGCGCACCCGACCGCCAACGGCGCCAACAGCCTCACTGAAAACTTCAACGTGGTCGCGACCGACACCGACGGCGATTCGGCCAGCGGCCAGATCAACGTCAACATCGTCGACGACGTGCCCAAGGCGGTGAACGACAGCAATACGGCAACCGCTTCGGAAACCCAACTGACCCTGAACGGCAACGTGCTGACCAACGACGTGCAAGGCGCCGACCGCGTAACGACCGGCCCCAGCAGCGGACCCGTCACCGCGGGGACCTTCGTCGGCACCTACGGCACCCTGGTGCTCAATGCCAACGGCACTTACACCTACACCCTCAACCCCAACGATGCCGACTTCAAGGCCCTGCACGGCGGCGGTAGCGGTACCGAAAGTTTCACCTATACCCTCACCGATGCCGACGGCGACACCAGCAGCGCCAACCTGGTGCTGAAGGTCTACAACAACAACGACGGCGTCACGCTTAACGGTCTGGATGTGTATGGCGGCGAGATCACCGTCTACGAGAAAAACCTCAGCGACGGCACCAACCCCAATGCATCGGCGCTGACTCAGAGCGGCACCTTCACCGTCAACGCACCGGACGGCCTGCAAACCCTGACCGTGGGCGGCATCAACGTGGTCACCGGCGGTGTGGCGGCGGGCTTCCCGCAATCGATCGTGACGCCATTGGGCAGCACGCTGACCATCACCGGCTACAACGCGACCACGGGCGTGGTCAGCTACAGCTACACCCTGGTGGACAACGAAGCGCATCCAACCGCCAACGGCGCCAACAGCATCACCGAGAACTTCAACGTGGTGGCCACGGACGGCGATGGCAGCTCGGCCAGCGGGCAGATCAACGTCAACATCGTTGACGATTTGCCGACCGCCAAAGCCGACACCTCTTCGGTGGCGGAGGGCGGAACCGTCAACATCAGCGTACTGGGTAACGACATCAGCGGTGCCGATGGCCCGGCGACCGTGATCGGCGTGCGCGCTGGCGGCAATACCTCGACGTCGGCGGTCGGCGGCCTGGGCAACAATATCAATGGCACCTATGGCTACCTGACCCTCGATGCCGCGGGTAATGCGGTCTATCACAGCAACCCGAACTCGGTCAGCCCGGCGGGGGCTACCGATACTTTCACCTACACCGTGCGCGATGCCGACGGCGACGAAAGCACCACCACCATCACCATCAATGTGGCCGACAGCGGTATCAAGGCGGTCACCGACACCGATGTGACGGTCTACGAAAAAGCCCTCGACCTGACCAAGGACGGCCAGGACCTGGCACCTGGAACCGTGACCGGCAGCGACCCGGGCAGCTCCAGCGAAACCTCCAGCGGAACCCTGGTCGGTTCGGTGACCGGCGGCAGCGGTGCGATCAGCTACACCCTGGTCGGCAGCGCCACCGGCACCTACGGACAGATCCTGCTCAACCCCAACGGCACCTACACCTACACCCTGACTTCGGCGCCGAAAACCTCGCCGGGTGCCAACGATGGTGCCAATACCCTGAGCGAATCCTTCACCTACAAGGCCACCGATGCGCTGGGCAACAGCACCACCAGCACCATCGTGATCAACATTGTCGATGACGTGCCAAAGGCGGTGGCTTCGGAGCGCTCGGTGGCGGCGGTGGAGATCGACACCAACCTGCTGCTGGTGATCGACGTGTCCGGCAGTATGGCCGACCCTTCCGGCGTACAGGGTCTGACGCGGCTGCAACTGGCCAAACAGGCGATCAGCGCACTGCTCGACAAGTACGACGACCTGGGCGACGTCAAAGTGCAGATCGTCACCTTCAGCAGCAACGCCACCGACAAGACTTCGATCTGGGTGGACGTCGCGACCGCCAAGACGATCGTGGCCGGCCTGTCGGCGGGCGGCGGGACCAACTACGACGCGGCGGTGGCGATGGCGCAAACCGCGTTCAATACCAACGGCAAGCTGACGGGGGCGCAGAACGTCGGTTACTTCTTCTCCGACGGCAAGCCCAACGAAGGATCGATTGGCGGCGGGGATGAGACGGCCTGGAAAAACTTCCTGATCGACAAGCAGATCAATAACTACGCGATCGGCCTGGGCTCGGGTGTCGGCAGCAGCGACCTCAACCCGCTGGCCTATGACGGCACCGGTACGGGCACCAATACCAACGCGGTGATCGTCACCGACCTCAACCAACTCAACTCGGTACTGTCGGGTACTGTGGTGGGCGCGCCGGTCACCGGTTCGCTGCTGGGCGATGGCGCAACCTTCGGTGCCGATGGCGGTTTCATCAAATCCATCACGGTCGATGGCACCACCTACACCTACGATCCGAGAGCCAACAGCAACCAGGGGTCGTTGACCTTCAGCGGCGGCGCCAACCATGGCACCTTCAACACGGTCAACAACACCTTGAGCATCGCCACCGACAACAAGGGCACCCTGGTGGTGAACCTCGACACCGGCGAGTACAGCTACACCTCGCAGAAAGCCACGTCGGTGCTGATCACCGAAAACATCGGCTTCACCCTCAGCGACAACGACGGCGATCTCGCGAGTTCCACCCTGGTGGTCAAGGTCATTCCGAATGCGGCGCCGGTGGCGGGCGATGACCACATCATCACCAACGTGCTGTCCAGCAACGTGGCGGTGCCGGCGGATGTACTGCTGGCCAACGACAAGGATGCCGATGGCGATCCGATCAAGGCGTCGCCGACCACCTTCAACACTGGCTGGGTCAACAAGGCCGCTGACTTCACCGGCACCGGTGCAATCAACTTCTCGGGCATCGGCATAAAACCGTCCAATCAGGTGCTGGACAACGTGCGCGGATCTTTCGCCGCCAACACCGCCACCATGACGGCGGTGCTGGTGATCGGCGGTTATCTGGGGGTTGTGAACGCTGCCAACACCAACGATGAGGACAAGATCACCGTCAACCTCAAGCAAGGCGAAACCCTCAACCTGGACCACAATCTGGATCCCGGACACATCGCCATGGAGTACTCCATCAACGGTGGCGGCTGGATCGCCATTGCTGATGGCCAGACCATCACCGCGACGGCGGATGGTGTGTACCAGATCCATATCACTAATATCGTCAACACCTCTGGCACCAATACCAGCGCGGCTGAAAACTACCAGCTGACGATGACGCTCAACTACGCCGGCGCCCATGACGTCACCCCGGACTACCACGGCACCTACACCGCCAGCGACAACCATGGCGGCAGCGCCAACGGCAACGTGACCATCAGCTACCAGGACGGCCACACACTTACCGGGACCGACGGCAACGACACCTTAGTGGCGGGCGATGGCAACAACATCCTCAATGCCGGCGCTGGCAACGACATCCTCACCGCAGGCACCGGCAACAACGAGCTGCACGGCGGGGCGGGCAATGACCTGCTGTTCAGCGGCATCGGTAATGATCTGCTCGACGGCGGTACCGGCAACGATACCGCCAGCTACGCCCACGCCACGTCCGGGGTGACGGTGAACCTGGGCGTGACCACGGCGCAGAACACCCTCGGCGCCGGCACCGACATCCTGACGGGGATCGAGAACCTGGTGGGCTCCAACTTCAACGACAACCTGACCGGCGACAACAACAGCAACGTCATCACCGGTGGCTTGGGCAACGACGTGCTCAATGGCGGGGGAGGCGACGATTTCCTGATCGGCGGCCTGGGCAACAACACCCTGACCGGCGGCAGCGGCGCCGACACCTTCCAGTGGCTCAAGGGCAACAGCGGGCATGACGTGGTCACCGACTTCACGCCGGGCACCGACAAACTTGACCTGTCGCAACTGCTGCAAGGGGAGAACGGCACCGCGGCTTCGCTGGATGACTACCTGCACTTCACCGTCAGCGGCAGCGGCGCATCGGTGATGACCAGCATCGACGTCAGCGCCATGGCAGGCGCCGCCCCGAACCAGACCATCGACCTGGCCGGCGTCAACCTGGCCAGCCATTACGGGGTCACGCCAGGGGCGGGCGGGGTGGTGTCCGGGGCGGACACGGCGACCATCATCAACGGCATGCTCAATGATCATTCGTTGAAGGTGGATACTGTGTAACCGACGCTTTTCCTGTAGGAGCGAGCATGCTCGCGATGGACGTCAACGATAACGCGGGGTGCCTGATGCCCCGCGGTGTTCTTGCCACCATCGCGAGCATGCTCGCTCCTACAGGGGGATTCGTTTGAAGGTCGGGGAGGTGCAGAATTGGAGAGTCGAAATGCATTTGCTGCATGCGATTTCCCATTTTCGCTCCCGGTGCCCCTGCAATGAAAAATCTCGATCTGAACCTGCTTCGGGTGTTTGACGCGGTCATGCGCGAGCGCAATGTGCTGCGGGCAGGCGAGGTCATCAGCCTCAGCCCGTCGGCCGTCAGCCATGCACTTTCCCGCTTGCGTACCTTGCTCAAGGACGAGTTGTTCGTGCGCACCGCCACCGGTATGGAACCCACCGTGCGGGCACTGGAAATGGCGCCCATGGTGCGCGATGCCCTGGTCATGATCGAACGCGCCTTCGGCCATGAACAATTCGAGCCGGCCAACACCGATCGGCAATTCTGCATCGCCGCGACCGACTACCTCTCCTCGGTGGTGCTGCCCCACGTCCTGCGGGAAGTGTCGATTCAGGCGCCCCACGCAAGCGTCACCGTACTGCCCGCCTGCCGACCCGACCTGACCACGCAGATCGATGTCGGACGGGTCGACATTGCCCTCGGGTCGTTCGCCAGCGTGCCCCATCGACTGCGCGAACAGGTGCTGTTCGAAGCGCGAGATGTGTTGCTGGTCGCCCCGGATCATCCCCTTGCCGGCAGCGAAATCCGCCTCGAGGATCTCACTCGGTTGCGCCTGCTGGTGGTCTCCACCGGCACCACGGACGATGGCCTGCTGTCCGAGCGCGGGCTGTCGCGACGTGCGGAAATGTTCGAGCGGGCGGCGCTTAAGGCGGCGTTCAGTTCGATCGGCCGAACCCCGGACATCAAGGTGGTCCAACCGCATTTCCTGGCGATTCCCAGTCTGTTGGCCGGCACCGAGATGGCCGCGATCGTGCCGTTCACCCTCGCGAGGATTTTCCAACAGGCCGGCACGGCCGCGTTCTCGGAACTGCCCTGGGCGTCAGCGGCGCGTCCCGCGCATATGGTCTGGCATGAACGGCACAGCCATGACCCCGGGCACCAGTGGTTGCGCGAACTGCTGGCGAAGGCGGCGCGGCATGTGGCGCAGATGGATGCCGGTTAAATGCATGTCATGCATTTTCATTTGTTGAAACTTGCACTTCTTCCGTCGTGCTCGGCTCGGTAGCGTATTGAATGCCTATCGCGGAGACAGCTCATCATGGCCAACATCGATATCACCCTTCCTGACAGCCAACTGGCCCGCGAGGCGACGCAGCTGATTCGCGACACCGAAAGTCCGTTGCTGTTTGCCCACTCGGCCCGGGTCTACTGCTGGGGCGCGTTGATCGGTCGGCAGAAGGGCCTGAAGTTTGATCCGGAGCTGCTCTATGTCGCCTCGATGTTCCATGACATCGGCCTGACGTCGGCGTACCGCAACAGCCAGCTGCGCTTCGAGGTGGACGGCGCGAATGCCGCCCGTGATTTCCTGCGCAGTCACGGAATCGGCGAGGCGGAGGTGGACAAGGTCTGGAACGCCATCGCCCTGCACACCACACCGGGCATTCCCGAACACATGCACGGGGAAATCGCCCTGGTGCAGGCCGGCGCCGGGATGGACGTGGCGGGGCGCGGGTTCGAGCAGTTCAGCGACGAGCAACGCACATCGGTGATTGCTGCCTATCCTCGCGAACCCGATTTTGCTCACCAGATGATCGACACGTTTTACCAAGGAATGAAACATCGGCCGGGCAGCACCTTCGGCACCTTCAACGATGATTTTCTCGCCTATAAGGATCCGAAGTTTGAACGGACCAACCTGTGCAGCGTCATCCTGTGTTCGCATTGGGAACGGCACTGACGTGCCCTCGCGAATTGATCGTTCCCACGCGGAGCGTGGGAACGATCAGATCGCAGCCTTCGGCAGCTCCTACATAAGGGGATGTGCAGTGCCGTGGCTACATGGGTTCCGGCGGCCCGATCAACCTTCCCATCACCCCGAACACCCCCAGCTCCCGGATGACCTCCAGCTCGCCCTGGGTTTCGACCATTTCCGCGATCAGCGGCAAATCGATGCTGTTGGTCGCCCTGAAGATCGCCTCGATGAATAGCCGTTTATCCCGCTGCTCATCGATACGCCGGATATAGGCGCCATCGATTTTCAGGTAAGCCAGACCCAGTTGTGTGAGATTGCCGATCTGGCTGAAGCTGCCGCCGAAATGCTGCAGACCCAGGCGATAGTTGGTGTCGAGCAGGGCGTGGCTCAGGCGCTGCAATTCGTCGGGTGGCGGCAGTTGGCGTTCGTCGATTTCCAGGGTCAGCAACGGCGCCAGTTCCGGCAGTGAATCGAGCATGTCGAGGATCAACCGCAGCTGCGTCTGATCGCGCAAGGTGCTGCCAGACAGGCTCAGCGCCAACGGCCAGCGATTGACCGCCAGATAGTCGAGAGTCGCCTCGAGCATGGCCAGGTCGAAGCGGGCGGACCAGCCCAGGCGTTCGATCCACGGCAGGAACTGTCCGGCGGCAATCGCCTGGCCCTGGGGATCGAGCAGGCGGGCGAGGACCTTGTGATGCAGCACCTCACTGGTGTCGGCGCATTGCACCACGGGTTGAAAATACAGCTGCAGCCTGTCGTGGGTCAGGGCGTCGTCGATCCAGCTGCGCCAATCATGTGGGGCATGATGGGTTGCAGAGTCCTCATGACTCAGCTGTGCCCAGGGGCGTTCGGGCTGGAGCCGGGCCTGGGCCAGCGCCTGATCGAGGCGCATCAATACATCGCTGGCCAGTTCACCCGGACGAAAGACGACGATGCCCACGTGCGCTACGGGCAGGCAATCGCTGGCGCCGGTCTGGCGCAGGTTTTCCAGGGTGGCGCTCAGTTCCGCGGCCACGCGCGCCGCATCTTCGGCATTCAGCCCCGGCGTCAGCAGACTGAATTCGCCCCCGCGATTGCGCGCCGCCAGCCAGGTGCGGCGTTCCGGCAGCCCGGTCAGGCGCTTGAGCAGTTCGCCGACCGCACTGATCAGCGCATCGGTTCGCTGGCCGCCAAGGCGCTGGTTGAGCCCGGTCAGGTCGTTGAGCCGCAGCATCAACAGGTGACCGTCGCCATGGTGCTCGGCCACCAGCAGATGGTCGGCCAACTGTTCATCCAGCAAGCGTCGATTGGCGAGCCCGGTCAGGCTGTCCCGGTAGGACTCGTCGCGCAATTGCTCGCTGCGCGCCGCTTCTTCGCTGAACAGCGCCTTGAGCTTCTCGACCATCTGATTCATCGCCAGCACCACGCGTTTCAACTCCGGCGTGCGCGGCAGTTTCGGCAGGCTCAGGAACTCGCGCTTGCTGATGGCTTCGGCCTGTTTGACCAGGGTGTCGAGGGGACGAAGTTGCCGGCGCAGCAGCCAGCCCCCGAACACCGCGCTCAGCAGACCGCAGATCAACAGCCAGATCAGGCTACCCAGGGTGCTGTCCCAGAGTTTGGCCAGGGCGAATTGCGGGTTGCTCAGAACCTCGACCCGCGCTGCCTGTTCCCAGCCGCGCATGATCAGTGCATCACCGCCTTCATGGCGCAGGTTGACCAGGCGAATGAACCAGCCCGGCACGCCCTCGATCCGCTTCGACGCATTGCGCTCCACCAGTACACGCTGATCGCGGTTGTCGATGATGCGGATGCTGCTGAAGTAGCCACTGTCGAAAATCGAGCTGACCATCAATTCCATCATCGCCGGGTCATCGACCTGTGCGGTCAGCGATAGGCCCAGTGCGGTGGCCGCGTCCTGGGCATGGGAGCGCAACTGACCGAGGGTCTGCTCGCGTGAGCTTTCCAGGCTGACAAAAAAACTGCCGCTGAACGCCACTACCAGGAACAGGCAGATGGCGAGGAACAACTGATTGCGCAGTTTCATGACACGCTCCTTGCTCGGGCCTTCAGCCGTCGCCGACGGGGAAGCCTTCGGCCTGCATTTTTTTCAGTACGTCCTGCCAGCGCGACAGCTTTTTCGAGTCGCTGCTGCGTTTGCCGCCATTGGCACCCGGCAGGTACAGGCCTTCGGCGTTGAAGGCGTACACCGGCAGCAGATCCTTGCGTTGCGAGGCAGGAAGGATGTCGCTGATCAGGTTGTCCAGCACCAGCGGGTCGGCGGTGGGGCTGCTATAGAAGGTCAAGACCATGTGCGCCTGATTCTGGGTCAGTGCCTTGACGTAGGTGATGCGCAGTTTTTCGCTGGGAATCCCCAACTCGCGCAGGCTGAAATATTTCGCCAGGGCGTAGTCTTCGCAGTCGGCGGCGCCCTTGACCAAGGCCTCGACGGGGGTGGCCCAGTAGTCGGTCTGACGCCAGATCCGTGTGTCGTCCTGAAAGCTCAGTTGCTGATTGAAGAAGCGATTGACGGTATTCAACTGTTCGCGCTCGGGGGCATTGCGTTCGCCCTGCAGCATCTGGCTCCAGGCCTCTATCCGCCCTCGCGCCGGGCCGAGGTTGCCGTAGCGTTTTTCGGCGGTTTGCAGGATCTGTGCGAAATCCCAGTCGGCGCGGACCATGCCGAGCCCGGCCAGCAGAAATCCGGCAAGCAACAGCAATCCGCCGAACCGAAGCCGGGGCGCTGACCATCCTGGACTACGCGGACTACGGAGCATGTGTGTCTGCTCGGGGGGCGGATTGGTGAAGTCTAGGTGTTTTTTTGGATCTGGTTGATGTCTGGTTTGGGGACATATCCGTTTCTGCGGTAACGGCTACTTATGGTTCCGCCCTTACGGCGGGTCACTTTCGAAGAGCGCGAAAGTAACCAAAGCGCTGGTGCCCCTGACGTTCGGTGCCTCGCTGTGGCTCGGCATGCCCTCGTTCCGGTCCTGCTCCGTGGGCCCGCCGCCATCGGCCATCCATGGCCGGGGGCGGCTACCGCGGCATCCCTGCCGCGGTGCCCACTCCGCAGAACCTCCACTCGGCCTCACGAGGGGGCGAATATCGCGTGCATCTGTAGGAGCGAGCATGCTCGCGATGGTGGTTAACGATGACGCTGGCTGTCTGATACCCCGCGGTGGTCTCTCGTTCATCGCGAGCAAGCTCGGCTCCTACAGTGATCGCGTCGTTCACCAATTTTTGCAGTCGACATACAACCTGTGGGAGCGGGCTTGCTCGCGAAGAGGCCGTGTCA
>NZ_JAIQWX010000041.1 GCF_020164475.1 Pseudomonas sp. REP124
ATGCCTGTAGGAGCGAGGCTTGCCCGCGAATAGGCCCTATCAGGCAACGCTAATCCTGCGACCCAACGCAGTGGTCCACCGCTCCGAAACAATCACCCCACCCAAGGTCAAAACCCCGCCCACCAGGTGATACACCGCCAACTGCTCGCGCAGTACCAGCGCCGCAATCAATGCCGTCATCACCGGCAGCAAATTGAAAAACAGCGTGGTCCGGCTCGGCCCCAGGCGCACCACCGCCTGCATCCACGCCAGCGGCGCGAGCATCGAGGCCAACAGGCACGCATACAGCACCAGCGGAATGTTCTGCGCTGTCAGGCCGGTTTTCGGCGAGATGACAAACAGCGGAAACAACACCAGCACCGCTACCAGGATCTGCAGATAAAGCAGCACCAACTTCGGCAATTTCAGATGCCATTTTTTCAGCAAGGTGCTGTAGATCGCATAGGCCAGCGTGGCGATCAGCATCATCGCGTCGCCCAGGTTCACCCCGTGCTCCAGCAACACCGCGAGGCTGCCGGACGAAACCACCACCAGCACGCCGACCAACGACAGCACCGCGCCAACCAGCGCGCCGGCGGTCAGGCGCTGGCCGAGGCTGATGATCGCCATGGCCAGCGACATCAACGGCATCAGCGACAGGATGATCCCCATGTTGGTGGCCGAAGTCAGGCCGGCGGCGAAGTACGCCAGGCTCTGATAGACCGCCATGCCCAGCACCCCAAGGATGAACACCTTGCCAAGGTTGGGGCGAATCACCGCCCAATGGGCGATCACCGGTTTGAGCATGAAGGGGGTGAACAGCAGTCCGGCGAGCAGCCAGCGGTAGAAACCGATCTCCGCGGGGAAGATCGATCCGGCCGACATTTTGGTGACTACCGTGTTGCCGGCCCAGATAAGGATGGCCAGCAGGGGATACGCGTATTGCATCGCAAAAAACCAGTAACGTTGATGAGGCGCGATTATCCCTTGTCCGATTACAGGCCTATACTTCGATCCAGACAACCCGCCCCTGATTTCGGACAGCATGACCAGCCAACACGTCGACCTTCTGAGCTTCAGTGAATTGCCCGCCCCGGTGTACTTCCGCTACGCCGATTTTGACGCACACCGCTTTGCCTCACCCCATCGCCATCCCTGGGGCACCCTGGAATATGTGGCCCACGGCGTGCTGCACATGGAGATCGGCGGCAGCCGTTACTTGTCGCCGCCGCAGTACGCGGTGTGGGTGCCGCCCGAGACCGAGCACAGTTTTTACGTCAACGAACCGGTTAACTACCGCGCGGTTTGTCTGGCACCGTCGCTCTGCCACGACCTGCCGCCCCAGGCCTGTACGCTGGCCATCAACGACATTCTCAAGGCCATCCTCAAGGATTTCGCCGCCCGCGATGTAAAAGTGCCCGAGCGGGACGCGGATCGGCGCCTTGCCCAAGTGCTGGTGGATCAGTTGCAACAGGCGCCCATGCACGAGTGCTATCTGCCCTACGCGAGCAGTCCTGGCCTGCTGGGGATTCTTGAAGCCCTGCAGAACGAACCCGGGGATAACCGGCCGTTGGCGGATTGGGCGGCGCAGGTTCATGTGAGCGAACGCACCCTGGCGCGGCAATTTATCCGCGAGCTAGGCATGAGTTTCGGCGAGTGGCGCCAGCGCTTGCGCTTTTCAGGAAATCGCCTTCGACATGGGCTACAGCACAGGCTCGGCTTTTATCGCGATGTTTCAGCGTCAGGCCGGGTGCACGCCGGAGCAGTATCGACGCAGCCACCTGGACAGCAGGAAGGTGTAACAGGCTTTGTCTACACTCCAGAACATGGCCGTCCCCCTCGGTGCGGCGACAAGGAGAAAACTCCATGAAGATGCTGCGTGTCCCTTTGTTGATGATCGGGTTGCTGCTCTGCTCTCAGGGCTTCGCCGCCACTGAACAACAGAACAAGATGACCACCTGCAACGCCGACGCCACCGCAAAAAGCCTCAAGGGCGACGAGCGCAAAGCCTTCATGAGCAATTGCCTCAAAGCGGCGCCGGCAGCCAACGACGCCAAGGCACTGACTCCGCAGCAGGAAAAAATGAAAACCTGCAACGCCGACGCCGCGACCAAGGCTCTCAAGGGCGATGAGCGCAAGGCGTTCATGAGTGATTGCCTCAAGAAAAAATAATCTTCGGGGTTTGCACAGGCCAGTGTGGGAGCGGGCTTGCTCGCGAAGGCGGTGTATCAGTCGCCATCAATGTTGGCTGACACTCCGTATTCGCGAGCAAGCCCGCTCCCACATTGATCTGTGTGCATGCCTGAATGTGCGTGAGCCCCCGACCAAGGTCGCCCCACACAATCCCTAGTGCTGTCACCGGAACGCTGGCAGACTGCCAATCCTTTTACGCTGTTCGTTTTGAGGCTGTATGCCAACGTTTTCTCAACGTCATGTATTGCTGGTGATCAGCTGGATCATCATTTTTGGCGGGCTGCTGCTGGTGATCCCCCTGCGCTTGTTGCCCAGCCTGCTGGCCGGGTTGCTGGTGTTCGAGCTGGTCAACATGCTCACCCCGCAATTGCAGCGGCTGATCGAAGGCCGGCGTGCGCGCTGGCTGGCGGTGGCGTTGCTGGGGACTTTGGTGGTCAGTGTGCTGACCCTGATCTTCGCCGGCGCCTTCAGCTTCCTGCTGCACGAGGCGGAAAACCCCGGCGCATCCCTGGACAAGTTCATGCACGTGGTCGACCGCGCACGCAGTCAGTTGCCGCCGTTCATCGACGCCTACCTGCCGGCCAGCGCCGCGGAATTCCGGGTGGCGATCGGCGAGTGGATGAGCAAGCATCTGAGCGATTTGCAACTGGTGGGCAAGGACGTGGCGCACATGTTCGTGACGCTGCTGATCGGCATGGTGCTCGGCGCGATCATCGCCCTGCAGCGCGTGCCGGACCTGACCAAACGCAAGCCGCTGGCCGCCGCGTTGTTCGACCGCCTGCACCTGCTGGTCCAGGCCTTTCGCAACATCGTCTTCGCGCAGATCAAGATTTCCCTGCTCAACACCGCTTTCACCGGGATCTTCCTGGCGGTGGTGCTGCCGATGTTCGGCATCAAGCTGCCGCTGACCAAGACCCTGATCGTCCTGACCTTCCTTCTCGGCCTGCTGCCGGTGATCGGCAACCTGATGTCCAACACCCTGATCACCATCGTCGGCCTCTCGCTGTCGATCTGGGTGGCGGTGGCGGCGCTGGGTTACCTGATCGTGATCCACAAGGTCGAATACTTCCTCAACGCGCGCATCGTCGGCGGGCAGATCAGTGCCAAGTCGTGGGAGTTGCTGCTGGCGATGCTGGTGTTCGAAGCGGCGTTCGGCTTGCCGGGGGTGGTGGCGGGGCCGATTTACTATGCTTATTTGAAGAGTGAGTTGAAGCAGGTGGGGATGGTTTGATCAGGCAGATTTCCATTGCCTGACAGGGCCTCATCGCGGGCAAGCCCGCTCCCACAGGTTTTGTGTCTGCCACAGATTTGTGATCGACGCTGAAACTTGTGGGAGCGGGCTTGCCCGCGATGAATACAACTCGGTTCCGGATCAGTCCATGGTGCCGTAGCGCTTCGCCGCCTCAATCGCCAGACCGCTACCAATACTGCCGAAGATATTCCCTTCCACATGCCGCGCATTCGGCAACATCGCCGACACGCTGTTACGCAGCGCCGGAATCCCGCTCGAACCGCCGGTGAAGAACACCGTATCCACCTGATCGAGTCCGACATTGGCGTCTGCCAGCAACTGGCTGACGCTGTTGCGCACGCGCTCCAGCAGGTTGTCGATGGCCGATTCGAACAGTGCGCGGCTCAGGTCCACGCTCAGGCCCGGCTCGATGCGGTCCAGCGGCACCTGACGGACGTCGGAGTAGGTCAGCTCGATCTTGGTTTCTTCCACCAGCATCGCCAGCCAGTGCCCGGCGCGCTGTTCGATCAGCTTGAACAGGCGATCGATGCCGCCGGTGTCTTCGATGTCGTAGCGCATGCTGCCCAAGGCCAGTTGCGACTTCTGCGAGTAAACCGAGTTGATGGTGTGCCAGGTCGCCAGGTTCATGTGGTGGCTGGTGGGCATGAAGGCGCCGCTCTTCATCCGGCTGCCGTAGCCGAACAGCGGCATCAGGCCTTGCAGGCTCAGTTGCTTGTCGAAGTCGGTACCGCCGATGTGCACGCCGCCGGTGGCCAGGATGTCGTCCTGACGGTTGGCCACGGTCCGACGCTCGGGCGACAGGCGCACCAGCGAGAAGTCGGACGTACCACCGCCGATGTCGACGATCAGGACCAACTCTTCCTTTTCGATAGTCGACTCATAGTCGAATGCCGCCGCAATCGGTTCGTACTGAAACGAGACTTCCTTGAAGCCGATCTTGCGCGCCACTTCCACCAGAGTGTCTTCGGCTTCCTTGTCGGCGACCGGGTCCTCGTCGACGAAAAACACCGGACGACCCAGCACCACTTCCTCGAATTCCCGACCGGCGGTGGCTTCGGCGCGGCTCTTGAGCTGGCCGATGAACAGGCCGAGCAGGTCCTTGAACGGCATGGCCGTGCCCAGAACGCTGGTGTCGTGCTTGATCAGCTTGGAACCCAACAGACTCTTGAGCGAGCGCATCAGGCGGCCTTCGTAACCTTCCAGGTACTCGTGCAGCGCCAGACGGCCGTAGACCGGGCGGCGTTCTTCGAGGTTGAAGAAGACCACCGACGGCAGGGTGATCTTGTCATCCTCCAGCGCAATCAGCGTTTCCATGCCGGGGCGCAGCCAGCCGACGGTGGAGTTGGACGTGCCGAAGTCGATACCGCAGGCACGGGCTGGAGAGGCGTTTTTCATGTCTTTCAGGTTCCGGTTAAAAAACGGCCGCGCAGTGTATGTCAGTGCGGCGCAGAATCGAAGGCCGGTTATCCGCTAAATCTTGCCGTTCAATGCCTTGAAAGATGTGCCATCACCCCCAAACTACCCTGCATCAACCGGACAGCCGCGGGATGAACGCAAGTCACCCCGCCCGCTGCCGATAAACTTCTGATGCGCTACCCGGTCACAATCCTGAGATCGGTCAACTTCCATGCGGCCAACAGGCGCATGCTGTGGCAGGTGGCGCGATTTCGATAACGGATGGTGATTCCCGCGATGGACTTCAAAGACTATTACAAGATACTCGGTGTGGAGCCGACAGCCGACGACAAGGCGATCAAGGCGGCCTATCGCAAGCTGGCGCGCAAATACCACCCCGACGTCAGCAAGGAAAAGGACGCCGAAGCCAAGTTCAAGGACGCCTCGGAAGCCTATGAGGCGCTGAAAAGCGCCGACAAGCGCGCCGAGTACGACGACCTGCGCAAATACGGCCAGCATGGTCAGCCGTTCCAAGGTCCACCGGGCTGGCAGAGCCGTGGAGGTTTTGGTGGCGGCCAGGACACCGGCGATTTTTCCGACTTCTTCAGTTCGATCTTCGGCAACCGTGGCCCGGGCTTCGGTGGTGGCGAGTCGCGCCGCAGCACTGGCCGTCGTGGCCAGGACGTAGAAATGGAGTTGGGGGTGTTCCTTGAGGAAACCCTGTCGAACGAATCGAAGAAGGTCACCTTCCAGGTCCCGCAATACAACGCGGCCGGCCAGCACGTCAGCAACACGCCAAAAAGCCTGAACGTGAAGATTCCGGCCGGCGTGACCGACGGTGAGCGCATCCGCCTCAAAGGGCAGGGCGCGCCGGGCATCGGTGGCGGCGCCAATGGCGACCTGTACCTGACCATTCGTTTCGCGCCGCACCCGAAATTCGACGTCGAAGGCGAAAACCTGATTATCACCCTGCCGCTGGCCCCATGGGAGCTGGCGCTGGGCACCGAGGTTGCGGTGCCGACCCTGACCGGCAAGATCAACCTCAAGGTCCCGGCCGGCAGCCAGAACGGCCAGCGCATGCGCGCCAAGGGCCATGGCCTGTCGAACAAGGCAGGTGAGCGTGGTTACCTGTTCGTGCAATTGAAGGCAGTGATGCCGAAGAAATCGGACGACGAGATCAAGGCCCTGTGGCAGGAGCTGGCGAAGAAAGCCGCGTTCGATCCGAGAGAGAATTTCTGATTTGCAAGCAAGGAGTCAGTGACTATGAGCAGTCCCCTGATCGTTGAACTGAGCATGACCGAATTCTGTGAGGCGACCGACCTGTCGGACGTCTACGTCATCGAAATCGTCGAGCACGGCATCCTCGAACCTCAGGGCTCCGTGCCAAAGGACTGGCGTTTCACCGACTACGAACTGACCCTGGCCAAACGCGCCGCCAAACTGCGCCACGACCTGGAACTGGACTGGGAAGGCGTCGCCCTGGCGCTGGACTTGCTGGAAGAGGTCCAGCTGCTACGGGCGGAGAACCGGATGCTCAAGCAGCGGTTGGGGCGGTTGGTGGTGGAGTGATCGCGATGCCAGCAGTGCGTGCAGTTTGATCTGCGTCGTGCGCAGGTGTTGTGGTCACTGAGCATCCCCTGTGGGAGCGGGCTTGCCCGCGATGGCGTCAGGTCAGCCAGCATCAATGTTGAATGTACCGGCCTCTTCGCGGGCAAGCCCGCTCCCACAGTTTGATCTGCGTCGTGCGCAGGTTTTGTAGTCACTGAGCATCCCCCTGTGGGAGCGGGCTTGCTCGCGAATGCGGTGTATCAGTCGCCATTGATGCTGGCTGACCCACTGCTTTCGCGAGCAAGCCCGCTCCCACAGGTTTTTGTGTCGGCTTTGATCGTTCCCTCGCGATAGATATTTAGGTTTTTTTCCACAGGTCGCTCGATAGGCTGATGGCCCACTATCAGTCACGGATGACTTGTCATGCCCGATTCAAAGACACCCGCTTCCACCCCAGAAGGCTCGTTCGACGCAGACTTCAGAGGTGTTCATTACGACTTTCTCAAGGACCGCATTCCCGACTGGTTCACCCAGGCTTCCACGCGACGCCAGACGGTGATGAGCGCCTATGATCTGCAACTGCCTGCCTGGTACCTCAAGGCCACGCCCGGGCAGAAAAAGACCCTCGCTGACACCCACAAGCGCTACCGCGAAACCCTGAACAAGGTCGATACCCGACTGTGCGGTATCAAGGGGGTTTTCGAGTTCGCCGAGCAGCCGCTCAAAGAGGCGATCAAAGCGAAGTTCAAGCTCGACCTGGACGTAAAAAATACCTTCTTCGCCCGCAAATACGGCTTCAAGGGCCGTGATGATTTCTTTGGTTTCTTCGTCTTCGACCAGGAACCCGACCAGAGCCTGCGCTACGAGTATCGCGGCACCTCGCTGCTGGAGGCGGCACTGGCCAACTTCACGCCTGAAGAAGCCAAACCCCAGCCTTGCAACAACTGCCAGATCATCACCACCTGGAACAGCTACGACGGTGACGTACTGCCCACCTTCGAGGCGATCAACTCCCAGGCCATCGCCATCGCGCCTCACGAGTTCGCCGAGCTTTGCCGGACCCTCGACCTGGGCGCGCAGTACCAGAAACACATCAAGGACATCCTCGAACCCAAGACCGACAGCGAGCGCAAAGCGCTGGAACAGGCACTGGACGAACACCAGAAACAACAGCTGGCCATGACCACCGAAACCGCCCACCAGCAGTCAGACGTCAGCACCAGCGCCTACCAGATGCTGCAACAGCTGATCGGCAACCAGCGCCGCATCACCCTCGATGGGCAGCCAGTGGTGTACTCGACCCTGAAAGTCTTCGGCATCGATCTGGTCGGCCCGCTGCTGATCGGCCCGGACCGCGCCAGCGCTGACCAGACCCGGCGCGTGGTGGCGTACCTGCCCAACGACCCACAGCAACCCTTCAAGGAATACGCCTCCCGCGGCGAGTTCATGGCCGAGCTGCGGAGCCGCCTGCACAACGCCGATTTCCGGCGTTACTTCAGCCAGTTCGTACCCATGCGCCAGCAGGGCGTGTTCGTCAGCGAGCTGAGCAAGCGCTACAACACCACCAGCGTCGACACGCAGGCGGATTATCCGCTTCAGGCCGACCCCGCCCGACTGCCCATGGAAGAAACCCTCATCGAAGGCGATCTCTGGCAGCAACTGCGCCAGGACTCGATCAGCAAAACCTACAACGATGCACGGGTGGTTGCGGTCCCCACCGAGGACGAAGACCGCGAGGCTCGCGCGCAGAGGCTGCAGAGCTATCTGGACGCCGCCAACAGCGTGCTCAACCTGGCGGCCTTCGTCGTGCCCGGCCTGGGTCCTATCATGATGACCATCGGCGCCGCGCAAATGTGCGATGACGTGTTCGAGGGCATCGAAGCTTTCGAGCAGGGCGAGATCAAGGAAATGTGGGCCCACCTGGCCAGCGTTGCGCTGAATGTCGGCTTTGTCGGCACGGGCGCGGCGGTGCTGCCCAAGGTTCAGCTGTCGAGCGTGGTGGATACGCTCAAACCCGTCACCCTCGCCAACGGCCAGCAGAAACTGTGGAATCCGGACATCACTTCCTATCGATCTTCCATCACCCTCGCGCCCGAATCCGAGGCTGATGAATGGGGCCTGCATACCCACGAAGGGCAGAGGCTGCTGCGTGTGGACGGCGATCACTATGAGGTGGAGCAAAACCCGGCCACCGAGCGCTTCAGGATCAAACACCCGACCCGTCCCGACGCCTATTCGCCGGAGCTTGTGCATAACCGGCAAGGCGCCTGGCACCACGAGGGCGAAAACCCGCAGACCTGGGACGGCCCGAAACTGATGCGTCGGTTGGGTCCGCTGGCGGAAGGTTTCAGCGACGCCGAGCTGGAACACATCCGCCAAACCAGCGGCATCGACAACGACGTGCTGCGCCGAATGCACGCCCAGGGCGAGTCCATTCCGGCGATCCTGCTGGAAACCCTGAAGAAGTTCAGGGCCTATGCCGATGCGGTGAAAATTTCCCAGGGCTCCGCCAAGGGCCAGCTCTCCGGATATCTCGCACCGTTGGCGGTCGAGTTGCCGGGCTGGCCGGCCAACAAGGCGATTGAGGTGTTCACCGAAGATGATCTGGCCGGACCTTCGATCCGTTACGGCAACCCGGACGCTGCCGCAAAGGACGTCCTCAAGGTCACCCGCCAGGATCTGCTGGAGGGCCGAGTGCCTGAACGTATCGTTGCATTCCTCAGCGAAGCGGAAATCAAGGCGCTGTTGCCCAATTACACCCCGCGCACCCCGGCAGAACGGGCTGGCGCCGTGCAGCAGCAACTGCAGGCGCACGCCGCCCGCGAAAGGCTGCGGTTGACCCAGAGCATCTATGCCGAACAGCAGAAATCCTCCGATCCGGCCGTGGCCGTTGTGCAGCGCGACTTCAGCGGCCTGCCGACCTCGATGGTCCGGGAGCTGCTGGCCGACGCCACGCCCGCCGAGCGCCTGAGGCTGGAAACCGAGAAGCGCGTGCCCCTGCGCATCGCCGAGGGCGCGCGCCGCTTGCAGCAACAACTTCGCCTGACCCGCGCCTACGAAGGTTTGCATCTGGAGGCGCTGGCCAACGCCGACACCGAAACCCTGGTGCTCAATTCACTGCCCGCCTTGCCGGGCTGGACCAACGATCTGCGCATTGAAGTCCGCGAAGGTGGGCTCGAAGGCAAGCTGCGCGCCAGTGTCGGTGCGCCGGATGCCAGCGAGCGCAAGGTGCTGGTGCGCGATGCCGACGGTCGCTATGAGACGCGCAACGACCGCGATGAACACCTGCATGGCAGCGACGATTTGTTCAACTCGATCCAGCACGCCTTGCCCGATCGCCACCGTCAGGCCATCGGCTTGCCCGAGGTGTCCCAGGGGGCGCAGCTGAAGGCGAAGATCGTCGAACATCCGTTGAGCCAAGACCAGTTGCGCGTGCTGTTGAAGATGCAACCGCGCCGACATCCGTTCTTCAAGGCGCCGACACGTCTTTCCGGAGAGCGAATCGGTTATCCCTTGAGCGATCATCCGAGCACTTCCGGGGTGCGACCGTCTTTTTATGAGCGGATGGCGGTGTTGTATCCCACGCTGTTGCCGGATGAGGTCGATGAAGTCATCGGGCAATGGGGTGACCAGGCGAATACGATCCTGACGCGGCTTGAGGACGAGTACATGCAGCTCAGTCGAGCCCTGCATAACTGGCAGTTTTCCTTGCAAGTCGGGGCACCGGCTGAAGAACGATTCACTCGGGCTTTCGGCTTGAAGCACTTTGCCCGGGTCAAGATCATCAGGGCTTTGCTTCAGGCCTGGCGCCAGGAAGGGGTGGCGGATCTGGACAACACCGGTCAGCCTCAGGGTCAGTTCATCGACTTGTCCGGGATTGACCTGCAGGGCCAACTCAATGAGCTGCCACCGCTGACCGCCAAATTCGATCACGTCACGCATCTGGATCTGTCGAGTGCGCAAATCGTCGATAACGTCGATGGCTTCCTTAGCCACTTCATGCGTCTGCGCAAATTGAACATGGGCAATAACGAGCTGGTCGAGCTGCCTGAACCTCTTGGGCGAATGACGCGCCTGACCGAGCTCGATCTGTCCGGCAATCTGATCAAGCTCGATGCACCCGCGGTGACCCAACTGAGCAATCTGACCCGCCTGCGGTTTCTGGGGCTGGAGGACAACCCGCTACTGACGCTGGCGCCGGACATCAGCCGGATGGCGAATCTGGAAACCCTGCTGTTGGCCGACACGGGCATCAATGCGTGGCCCACCGGCGTGTTCGATCAGCCTCGCCCGCGCACATTCTTTCTGGATATGGAGGCCAATCGGCTGCAAGTCATCCCCGACGTAGAACCGGGGTCGGCGCAGGCGGAAATCGTTGCGCGCACCGTCATTAGCCACGAGCCGAACTACATCTCTGCGCAGGATTTGCGCAGGGTCCGGGACTATCGCCTGTCGGTCGGTTTTGAACCGGAGCGCCCGTATCCCGCCCGAGGCATCCTCGACAGTGGGCTGTGGAAAGAGGGGCTGACCGAAGAACAATGGCGGGCCAAGCAGGACACGTGGGCAGACCTCGAGCGTGAACCCGGGTCTGAGCCGTTTTTCAGGGAGTTGAGGCGGCTTTCGGTGTCCGCCGATGGTCGCTCACCCGACGCCAGGGTGAGGGTCGAGTTGTGCCGCAAGGTCTGGCAAATGGTTGAGGCAACGGCCGCGAGTACGGCCCTGAGGGAAAGGCTGTTTCGTATGGCGACGGCTCCGACCACTTGCGTCGATGCCAACTCGCTGCTGTTCAACACCATGGGCGTCGAGGTGCTGATCGCTCAGGCCTACGAACTGGGCGCGCAGGATCTGATTGAAACCGAACTGGTGGAGCTGGCCAGAGGCAAGTCGCGTCTGGATGAGCTGAGCAGGATCGCCAAGGAGCGGGTCGATGAGCTGGTGGCCGAGGGGCGCCATCATTCGGAGTTCAATGAACAGGGTGAGCCTGTCCCGCACTTCGATGCCCACGGCAACCCGCTTGATGACATCGACGAAACGGAAATCTTCTTCATTTACCCGACGCGACTGGCCACGCGCCTGGATCTGCCCTGGCAGTCGCGGAACATGACCTTCGGCGCGCCCGAGGTCACGGCGCAGCGCATCGAAGACGCGTATACCCGGGTTCTGGGCAAGGAGCAGGGACCGCTGTTGCAGGAGCGGTTGCTTGAACAGCCTTTCTGGGTGGAGTTCATCCGCCGGGCCTATGCGCCGGAGATCAACGAGCTGCGGGTCAGGGGCGAGCGACTGCTGGACTTGCAGGCGGCGCAAAGAGCCTGGCTGGAAAATGATTCAGGCGTGCAGAAGATTCACTGGCGCGCCGAGATCAAGCGACTGGCGAAATTGCTGGGCAAGCCGCAGAACGAGGTCAAGCCGGGCGAGGTCATGAGCGATGCGGATTACTACGCCGAAATGGCTGACATCGGGGCGAAGGAGAATGCGTTGATTGCCAGGGTGACGGGGGAAATCATCAAGCGCACGAAGCTGGGCTGATTTCTGAAACGCTGAAAAACCCGAGACCAGCACAATCCTGTGGCGAGGGGGTTTACCCCCGTTCGGCGGCGCAGCCGTCGCAAAACCTGAATGCACGGTCTGCCTGAAAAAATGCAGGGGGCCGCTTCGCAGCCCAACGGGGGTAAACCCCCTCACCACAGGGACCGAGTGCCCCCGTAGAAAGGGGTTCTATCAGAACAAAAAGTACCGCTGCGCCATTGGTAGCGTTTCCGCCGGCTCACACCACAGCAACATCCCATCCGCCTTGACCTGATAGGTCTGCGGATCGACATCGATACTCGGCAGATAATCGTTGTGGATCAGATCGGTTTTCTGCACATCGCGGCATCCCTTGACCACGGCGATTTTCTTCTTCAGGCCCAGCGCCTCGGGAAGGCCTGCCGCCTGCGCCGCCTGGCTGATGAAGGTCAGGCTGGTGGCGTGCAGCGAGCCACCGTAGCTTGCGAACATCGGCCGGTAATGCACCGGCTGCGGCGTCGGAATCGACGCGTTGGCATCGCCCATCAGACTGGCCGCAATGGCCCCGCCCTTGAGAATCAGCGTCGGCTTGACCCCGAAAAACGCCGGACGCCACAGCACCAGATCCGCCCATTTCCCCACTTCCACCGAACCCACCTCATGGCTGATGCCGTGGGTGATCGCCGGGTTGATGGTGTACTTGGCGATGTAGCGCTTGGCGCGGAAGTTGTCGTTGCCCGGGCCGTCACCCGGCAGCGGGCCGCGCTGTTTTTTCATCTTGTCGGCGGTCTGCCAGGTACGGGTGATCACTTCGCCGACCCGGCCCATGGCCTGGCTGTCGGAGCTGATCATCGAGAACGCGCCCAGATCGTGGAGGATGTCTTCGGCGGCAATCGTCTCGCGGCGGATGCGGCTTTCGGCGAAGGCCACGTCTTCGGCGATGCTCGGGTCCAGGTGGTGGCAGACCATGAGCATGTCCAGGTGTTCGTCGATGGTGTTGCGGGTGAACGGCCGGGTCGGGTTGGTCGAGCTCGGCAACACGTTGGGGAAACCGCAGGCCTTGATGATGTCCGGCGCATGCCCGCCGCCCGCGCCTTCGGTGTGATAGGTGTGGATGGTGCGGCCCTTGAACGCGCCGAGAGTGGTTTCGACGAAGCCGGACTCGTTGAGAGTGTCGGTGTGGATCGCGACCTGCACGTCGTAGTCGTCAGCGACGCTCAGGCAGTTGTCGATGCTCGCCGAGGTGGTGCCCCAGTCTTCGTGCAGTTTCAGGCCAATGGCGCCGGCCTTGACCTGTTCGATCAACGGCTCGGGCAGGCTGGCGTTGCCCTTGCCGGTGAGGCCGATGTTCATCGGGAAAGCGTCCGCCGCCTGGAGCATCCGCGCCAGATGCCACGGCCCGGACGTGCAGGTGGTGGCGTTGGTGCCGGTGGCCGGCCCGGTGCCGCCGCCGATCATGGTGGTGACGCCGCTCATCAGCGCTTCTTCGATCTGCTGCGGGCAGATGAAGTGGATGTGTGTGTCGATGCCCCCGGCGGTGAGGATCATGCCTTCGCCGGCGATCACTTCGGTGCTGGCGCCGATGGCGATGTCGACGTTGGGCTGTATATCCGGGTTGCCGGCCTTGCCGATGGCCTGGATGCGCCCGTCCTTGAGGCCGACATCCGCCTTGACGATGCCCCAGTGGTCGATGATCAGCGCGTTGGTGATCAGGGTGTCGACCACCTCGGCGGCGAGCAACTGGCTCTGGCCCTGACCGTCACGAATGACCTTGCCGCCACCGAATTTCACTTCTTCGCCGTAGGTGGTGAAGTCCTTTTCCACTTCGATCCACAGTTCGGTATCGGCAAGGCGGACCTTGTCGCCGACGGTGGGGCCGAACATGTCGGCGTAGGCTTGTCTTGAGATTTTCATCGGCTTGCCTTGGGATTCCATTGAATTTGAGACCGCTCGCGTTGCGAGCTATCGCAGCCTCGCTGCGCTCGGAAGCTCCTACAGGGGAACGCGGTCAACTGTGGGAGCGAGCCTGCTCGCGATTGGCCGGTACTGACAACGCAAAACCTAAAGGTCACCCATGACCCGCCCGGCGAACCCGAACACCCGCCGATGCCCGGCCAGGTCTACCAGCTCCACCTCCCGACTCTGCCCCGGCTCGAAACGCACCGCGGTGCCGGCGGGGATGTTCAGGCGCATGCCACGGCTGGCCGCGCGGTCGAAGGTGAGGGCGTCATTGGTTTCGAAAAAGTGATAGTGCGAACCGACCTGAATCGGTCGGTCGCCGCTGTTGGCCACCGCCAGGCTGATCGTGCGGCGACCGGCGTTGAGTTCGATCTCGCCGGGCTGGATCTGCAATTCACCGGGAATCATCAATGGGCCCCCTGGAGAATCTTGTAATACAGCGCCGTGGGCTTGTAGCGCCCGCTCGGATCGCACGCGTAATCCGGAATTTCACCGGCGCGGGTATAGCCCAGAGCCTTGTAGAAATCTTCCGCAGGCGAGCCGGCCTCGGTGTCGAGAAAGAGCATGCCGCGCTTGTGCTGCAACGCTGCCTGTTCCAGCGCCGTCATCAACTGCTGTCCCAGACCCCGTCGCCGCGCTTCCTCGCGCACCAGGAGTTTTTGCACTTCGGCGCGGTTCAGGCCGTTGGCTTTCTGGCACAGGGTCAGTTGCACGCTGGCCTGCACCTGTTCGTCCTTGACCACCACCCACAGCAACACATTGCCCTTCTTCAGGTTGTCCTGAACCTCATCGAAATACGCATGGGCCTGATTGGCGTCCAGATCGGCCATGAAGCCGACGCTGGCGCCGTAGCCAACGGCATTGAGCAGCAGGTCGATCAGACCCTGACGATAGTGCGCAAAGCTTTCAACGTTGACGCGTCGCAGTTGGGCGGGGTTCATCGGGTGTCACTCCTTGCCGGCGACGGGAGGCTCGGCGCCAGGATTGAGGGTCAGTTGCATGAAGGTCAGGTCCAGCCAGCGACCGAACTTGATACCGACCTGCGGCATCTGCCCGGTGGTAATGAAACCTATACGCTCGTGCAGGTGAATGGACGCGGCGTTGCCGCTCTCGATGGCCGCGACCATCACGTGCTTGGCGCAGCCTTTGGCGCGCTCGATCAGCACGTCCATCAATTTAGGACCCAAGCCATTGCCACGCTGGTCGCTGCGCACGTAGACCGAGTGCTCGACGGTGTGGCGAAAGCCCTCGAACGGCCGCCAGTCACCGAAGGAGGCGTAGCCCAGCACGGTGTTTTCAGTGTCGACGATCACCAGGATCGGATAGGCCTGGGCCTGCCGCGCGTCGAACCAGGCCTGACGGTTGCCCAGGTCCACGGGTTGTTCGTTCCAGATCGCGGTGGTGTTGAGCACGGCGTCGTTGTAGATGTCACGCAGGGCCGGCAGATCGGCGGGTACGGCATCGCGGATGGTGTAAGTCATGACGTTGTCTCAGGCAATCGGTTGATGGACGGTGACCAGTTTGGTGCCGTCGGGAAAGGTCGCTTCGACCTGGATCTCCGGGATCATTTCCGGGATGCCCTCCATGACTTGTTCACGGCTCAGCAGCGTGGTGCCGAAGTGCATCAGCTCGGCCACGGTCTGGCCGTCGCGGGCGCCTTCGAGGAGCGCTGCGGAAATATAGGCCATGGCCTCCGGATAATTGAGCTTCAAACCGCGAGCCAGACGCCGCTCGGCCACGAGGCCTGCGGTGAAGATCAGCAGCTTGTCTTTTTCACGTGGGGTCAGGTCCATCGTTGAAAATCCATCTCGGCAGAAAAATTAGATCTGTGAATACATACCCTGTGGGAGCGGGCTTGCTCGCGAAAGCGGTGTGTCAGGCAACATCTGTGGGGCTGACACACCGCCTTCGCGAGCAAGCCCGCTCCCACAGTTTGATCGTGTTTCAGGTGCTCCAAATTCGCGGCGGGACGGCTTCCCGGCCGAGCAGGGCGGGGCGCAGCAGTTTCCAAAGCTCGATCAACCACCCCCTCGCCAACAGCGCCTCACTCGCCAGACACCGCGCCACCAGCAGCCCCGGCAACTGGGTCAAATCCCCGCGCACCTTAGCGCCCAACGACCGGCAGCGCTCCAGCAATTCACCATCAATCTCACCCGTTACCAGCAGCGTGGCAAACACCGGTTGCCCATCCAGCCCGATCGGCGAGTCCAGCAAGCCGTCGCCACCAACGACACGCTGGCGCTCATGCCAGAGCAACGCACCATCGCGCCGAATATCCAGCTGCGCCTGGAAGTGCCCGAGGTCGAAGCGTTCGTCGCTGGCCGGACGACCCAGCGCAACCACATCCCAGTAGAACAACCGGGCATCGCCTTCGAGGTCGATGCAGGTGCGCAACTCTGCCTGGGCCGCACTGAAAACGATCGTCTCCTGGGGCAACCATTCCAGTGTGGCACCGGCTGCGACTTTCAGGTCCAGCCGCTGATACGCGGCGCTGGCGGCGCGATACCACTTGGCCGCGCCGGGGCTGGTGATCTGCGCCCAGGCATCGCGGCCGACGCAGGCCGAGATGTCCAGCCGATCACCCCCGGCGATCCCGCCCGGCGGGTGGACGATGATGTGTTGGCACACCTCGGGCCCTTCGGCATACAGATGCTTCTGCACCCGCAGCGGGCCTTTGTGCCGACGCTGAACCGGGCGCGTGCTGTCGCCGAATCGGGCGTAGCCCAGATCCAGCTCGGCGTGCCAACTGGGGGTGAACAAGGCGCCGGAAGCGGGAAGGGTCATGGTGAGTGCTTGTGGTGGGCTTGTTCGGGCGGTTGCAAAGGCTGTGCCGCAGGCCGGAATGCGAATGCCCTTGTAGCAGCTGGCGAAGCCTGCGTCCGGCTGCGAAGCAGTCGTCAAATCGGCTGGCGCGGTGTATCAGGCAGACCTCGCGCTCAGGTTTTACGACTGCTTCGCAGCCGGACGCAGGCTTCGCCAGTTGCTACAGGGTTCGTGTTTTGGCTTGGGAAGGTGGATGGCTGCTGAGGGTCGGGCGCACCAGAAGGAGGCGTCTTCCAATGCGTGATGCAACAAAATGGTTCACAGACTCAGATCGTGACCAACCCGCGCACGCCCTCGGCTTCCATGTTTTCACCACGCCCCTGCTGCACGATCTCACCACGGGACATCACCAGATACTGGTCAGCCAGTTCCGCGGCGAAATCGTAGAACTGCTCCACCAGCAGAATCGCCATGTCGCCGCGCGCCGCGAGTTTCTTGATCACCGCGCCGATTTCCTTGATCACCGACGGCTGGATGCCTTCGGTGGGTTCGTCGAGGATCAGCAGGCGCGGGCGGCTGGCCAGTGCGCGGCCGATGGCGAGTTGCTGTTGCTGGCCGCCGGACAGATCCCCGCCGCGTCGGTGCTTCATTTGCAGCAGCACAGGGAACAGCTCGTAGATGAAGGCCGGGACTTCCTTCGCTTCGCTGCCGGGAAAGCGCGACAGGCCCATCAACAGGTTTTCTTCCACCGTCAGCCGGCCGAAGATTTCCCGGCCCTGGGGCACGTAGGCGATCCCGGCGTGGACCCGCTGGTGCGGCTTGAAGCCGGTGATGGCTTTGCCTTCCCAGTTCACCGCGCCTTCCTTGGCGGGCAGCAGGCCCATCAGGCACTTGAGCAGGGTGGTCTTGCCCACGCCGTTGCGCCCGAGCAGGCAGGTGACTTCGCCGACCTTCACGTCGAAGCTCAGACCGCGCAGGATGTGGCTTCCGCCGTAGTATTGGTGCAGTTTTTCGACTTGCAGCATTTCCCGATTCCTTGTGTTACACACAAAACCCTGTGGGAGCTGGCTTGCCAGCGATGAGGCCGGCTAATCCGAAATGGATACTGACTGACCCACCGCCATCGCTGGCAAGCCAGCTCCCACAGGTTCTGTATTCGCAAATCTTAACGACCGAGGTAAACCTCGATCACCCGCTCATTGTCCTGCACCTGCTCCAGCGACCCCTCGGCCAGCACGCTGCCCTGGTGCAGCACCGTCACATGGTCGGCAATCGAACCGACAAAACCCATGTCATGCTCCACTACCATCAGCGAATGCTTGCCCGCCAGGCTCTTGAACAGCTCGGCGGTGAATTCGGTTTCGGCGTCGGTCATGCCGGCCACCGGTTCGTCGAGCAGCAGCAGTTGCGGGTCCTGCATCAGCAGCATGCCGATCTCCAGAAACTGCTTCTGCCCGTGGGACAGCAAGCCGGCCGGGCGATTGACCGAGGTGGTCAGGCGAATGGTTTCCAGCACTTCGCTGATGCGGTCCCTCTGTTCGCCGCTCAGTCGCGCCCGCAGGCTGGCCCACACCGACTTGTCGGTTTTCTGCGCCAGCTCCAGGTTCTCGAACACGCTCAGCGCCTCGAACACCGTCGGCTTCTGGAACTTGCGGCCGATGCCGGCCTGGGCGATCTGCACTTCGCTCATCTGCGTCAGGTCCAGGGTTTCGCCGAACCAGGCCTTGCCGTGAGTGGGTCGGGTCTTGCCGGTGATCACGTCCATCAGCGTGGTCTTGCCCGCGCCGTTGGGGCCGATGATGCAGCGCAGTTCGCCGACGCCGATATACAGATTCAGATCGTTCAGCGCCTTGAAACCGTCGAAGCTGACGCTGATGTCCTCCAGGGTCAGGATGGTGCCGTGTCGGGTATCCAGGCCGGGGCCGACGCGTTGACCCAGGCCAATGGCATCGCGGCTGCTGCCGGCATCCTTGTTCGGTTGCGGAGGGTAGAAGGCCGGTTCGAGCATGAAATCAGCCGTCGCAGGAGTTTTCATGATTCACCTCGTTTTCTAAGCAGACCAATCACGCCCTTGGGCAGATACAGAGTCACGACAATGAACAGCGCGCCAAGAAAGAACAGCCAATATTCGGGAAAGGCCACGGTGAACCAGCTCTTCATGCCGTTGACCACGCCGGCGCCGAGCAGCGGCCCGATCAGGGTTCCACGGCCGCCGAGGGCCACCCAGACCGCAGCCTCGATGGAGTTGGTCGGCGACATTTCGCTCGGGTTGATGATGCCCACCTGCGGCACGTACAGCGCACCGGCAAGCCCGCACAACACCGCGCTCAACACCCAGACGAACAGCTTGAAACCCCGTGGATCGTAACCGCAGAACATCAGGCGATTCTCCGCGTCGCGCAGGGCCGTCAGCACCCGGCCGAACTTGCTTTGCGCCAGACGCCAGCCGATGAACAGGCTCGCCACCAGCAACAGCACCGTGGCCAGAAACAGCACCGCGCGGGTGCCAGGTTCGGTGATGCCGAAGCCGAGAATCGTGCGGAAGTTGGTGAAGCCGTTGTTGCCGCCAAAACCGGTCTCGTTGCGGAAAAACAGCAGCATGCCGGCGAAGGTCAGGGCCTGGGTCATGATCGAGAAATACACGCCCTTGATCCGCGAGCGGAAGGCGAAGAAACCGAATACGAAGGCCAGCAAACCTGGTGCCAATACCACCAGGCACATCGCCCAGAGGAAGTTGCCGGTGCCGGCCCAGTACCACGGCAGCTCGGTCCACGACAGGAAGGTCATGAACGCCGGCAGGCCATCGCCCGAGGCCTGGCGCATCAGGTACATCCCCATCGCGTAACCGCCGAGGGCGAAGAACAAGCCGTGGCCGAGGGACAGCAAACCCGCGTAACCCCAGACCAGATCCAGCGCGAGGGCGACGATGGCGTAGCAGAGGATCTTGCCCATCAACGTCAGGGTGTAGGCCGAGACATGCAGCGAGCTTTCCGCCGGCAACAAAGACAGCAGCGGCAGGGCGACCAGCAGTGCAAGCAGCACGACGCCGATGGCGATCGTGACCCTGGGGCCGGCCTTTTGTGTGGCGGTGACTAAGAGAGGCTGGTTCATCAGTCGATCACCCTTCCTTTGAGTGCGAAGAGGCCTTGCGGACGTTTCTGGATGAACAGAATGATCAGCGCGAGGATGAGGATCTTGCCGAGCACGGCACCGATCTGCGGTTCGAGAAACTTGTTGGCGATGCCCAGGCCGAAGGCGGCGAACACACTGCCTGCCAGTTGCCCGACGCCGCCCAGCACCACCACCAGGAACGAGTCGATGATGTAGCTCTGGCCGAGGTCAGGGCCGACGTTGCCGATCTGGCTCAGCGCCACGCCGCCCAGGCCGGCGATGCCGGAACCCAGGCCGAAGGCGAGCATGTCGACGCGCCCGGTGGGCACGCCGCAGCAGGCGGCCATGTTGCGGTTCTGCGTGACGGCGCGAACGTTCAAACCCAGGCGGGTCTTGTTCAGCAGCAGCCAGGTCAGCACCACCACAAACAGCGCGAAGGCGATGATGACGATGCGGTTGTACGGCAGCACCAGATTGGGCAGCACCTGAATCCCGCCGGACAGCCACGCCGGGTTGGCCACTTCGACGTTCTGCGCGCCGAACACCAGGCGCACCAGCTGGATCAGCATCAGGCTGATGCCCCAGGTGGCGAGCAGGGTTTCCAGCGGGCGGCCGTAGAGATGACGGATCACCGTGCGCTCCAGGGCCATGCCGATGGCGGCGGTGACGAAGAACGCCACGGGCAATGCGATCAATGGATAGAACTCGATGGCCTGCGGCGCGAAACGCTGGAACATCAGCTGCACCACGTAGGTCGAGTAGGCGCCGAGCATCAGCATTTCGCCGTGGGCCATGTTGATCACCCCGAGCAGGCCGAAGGTGATCGCCAGACCCAGAGCGGCGAGCAACAGGATCGAACCCAGGGACATGCCGCTGAAGGCCTGGCCGAGGAGTTCGCCCATCAGCAGTTTGCGTTTGACCTGGGCGAGGCTGGTTTCCACGGCGGTGCGCACGGTGGCGTCGGTTTCGGCGCCGGGTTCCAGCAGGCTTTCGAGGCGGGTGCGGGCCAGCGGATCGCCGGTTTCGCCGAGCAGGCGCACGGCGGCAAGACGGATCGCCGGGTCGGCGTCCACCAGCTGCAGATTGGCCAGGGCCAGGCTCAGGGCGGCGTGGACGTTTTCATCGGTTTCGCCGGCGAGTTGCCGGTCGAGGAATTTCAGCTGCGCGGGTTTTGCGCTTTTCTGCAATTGCTGTGCGGCGGCCAGACGCAGTCTGGCGTCGGCGGCGAGCAGTTGATGGCTGGCCAGGGCGGTGTCGATCAGACCGCGCAGGCGGTTGTTCAGGCGCAGGGTTTTTGGTTGGCCATCGACGGTCAACTCGCCTTGTTGCAGGGCGTTGATCAGTTCGATGCGTGCAGGGTCGGGTTGTGCGGCCCAGGCTTCCAGGAGTCTGGCTTGCTGGGTGGGGTTGGCGGATACGAAGTCTTCGGCATCGCCGGCGTAGGTGGCCATCGGCAGCAAAAGTGCGAGGGCAAGGAGCAAACGGTAGAGGGCAGTGGGCATAAAAAGTCGCCTTGGTGCGAACCAAATGTGGGAGCGGCGGTGCGACGATTCGACTTGCTCGCGAAGGCGGTGGATCAGTCGCCATCAATGTTGCCTGTCACACCGCTTTCGCGAGCAAGCCCGCTCCCACAGGGGATTTGTGTCGGGCCTGGGAATCAGACCCGACGCTGGCTCAGTTGCTCTTCACCGCATACTCCGGCTTCTTGTCGTTACCCGGAATGAACGGGCTCCACGGCTGCGCACGGAGCGGGCCGTCGGTCTGCCAGACGACGTTGAACTGACCGTCGGCCTGGATCTCGCCGATCATCACCGGCTTGTGCAGGTGGTGGTTGGTCTTGTCCATGGTCAGGGTGTAGCCCGACGGTGCGGCGAAGGTCTGGCCGGCGAGGGCTTCGCGGACCTTGTCGACGTCGGTGGACTTGGCTTTTTCCGCCGCCTGCGCCCACATGTGAATGCCCACGTAGGTGGCTTCCATCGGGTCGTTGGTCACCGCCTTGTCGGCGCCCGGCAGGTTGTGTTTCTTCGCGTAGGCCTTCCAGTCATCGACGAACTTCTTGTTCACCGGGTTCTCCACCGACTCGAAGTAGTTCCACGCCGCGAGGTTGCCCACCAGCGGCTTGGTGTCGATGCCGCGCAGTTCTTCTTCGCCCACCGAGAACGCCACCACCGGAACATCGGTGGCCTTCAGGCCCTGGTTGGCCAGTTCCTTGTAGAACGGCACGTTAGAGTCGCCGTTGACGGTGGAGATGACCGCTGTCTTGCCGCCGGCCGAGAACTTCTTGATGTTGGCGACGATGGTTTGATAGTCGCTGTGGCCGAATGGGGTGTAGACCTCTTCGATGTCCTTGTCGGCCACGCCCTTGGAATGCAGGAAGGAACGCAGGATCTTGTTGGTGGTGCGCGGGTAGACGTAGTCGGTGCCCAGCAGGAAGTAGCGCTTGGCGCCGCCGCCTTCCTCGCTCATCAGATATTCCACGGCCGGGATCGCCTGCTGGTTCGGCGCGGCACCGGTGTAGAACACGTTCGGCGACATTTCTTCGCCTTCGTACTGCACCGGGTAGAACAGCAGACCGTTGAGTTCCTCGAACACCGGCAGCACCGATTTGCGCGACACCGAGGTCCAGCAACCGAACACCACCGCAACCTTGTCCTGGGTCAGCAACTGCCGGCCTTTCTCGGCGAACAGCGGCCAGTTCGAGGCCGGGTCCACGACCACCGGCTCGAGCATCTTGCCGTTGACGCCGCCCTTGGCGTTGATCTCGTCGATGGTCATCAAGGCCATGTCCTTGAGCGACGTTTCGGAGATCGCCATGGTCCCGGACAACGAATGCAGAATCCCGACCTTGATGGTTTCGGCGGCCTGGACGGTCCAGGTCAAACCCATTGCGGCAATGCTGGCCGAGAGCGTGAAAGCCTTGATCAAACTGCGACGCTTCATTGTGCGATCTCCATGAGCTTATGAATTTTCTTGGTGGCAGATGCGAACGACTGAAGGGTCTTTAGCAAGGGCTGTGCCCAAGGCGGGAAGGCCGGCATTCAAAGGGTTGAAACTCTGCAGATCGCTGATGTTCGCACCAGGTTGGCGCCGGATTCGCGGGTGCAGTGCACGCCATGCGCCTATCTGGTGCTGCGCCGAATCGAGTGAGCGAAGACTTATGTACCGCTGCCATGAATCACGAATGCGGATGATTGGAGGCGTGCGATTTGCCGCGGCTTGCGCGCGAAAGCACCCCCGATTTTCAACTTCATGGAAGAGGACGTTATGGATAACGAATCAAACCGCACTCAGCATTCAACCAGGGCGAGCATTGTGCTGCCCGCGCTCAGTCCGCCCTTTATCAATGCCGACGATGCCGCGCGGTTTGCCCACGAGGCGATTGGCAAAAATCGCGACAAGGAATACGGCGGGCTGATTCTGCAGGGCGAAGGCGGGCGTTTTTTTGCGACCAAACCCATTGGCGGCAATTTGCACGTGGACTTCAAAAAACTGCTGGCAGTGGATGCCAAGGGCAATTTCATCCATCCCGCCGGGTACAGCTGCTACGGCCTTTACAACTCCCACCCGAACGTTCTGGAGCAGGTGAAGAAGAAGTACCCGGCGCTGCCGGACGACGCCGCCGAAGTGGCGCTGAATTTTTTCACCGACGGTGAGAAGGCTTTCATGATCCGGCACAGGGATTTCGCCAAGGTCTTTTACCTGTCCGGCGGCGAAACCTGTCTGCTCAAGTACATGCCCAGCGGATCGCCCGAGGAAGACTCACTCGCACTGGAGCTCAAGCAAAACCGTCCTTCCGGGAACTATAACCATCTGGAAGAAATCATCGATGAACTGGCGCAGGCTGGCGCGCTGAGCGTGGTGGTGCCCAACGAGTTATGGGGCAACGTCAGAGGGCGATTTATCGAGCCGTGGGTCATCAATGAGCCGGCGAACACCTCTGAGGTTGAGACTGAGCAACCGTTCTGCACACCGATACTCGATCAACCGATCAAGGTGATCGACAAGATGATGAACACCGAAAGCGCTGCTGCCGGCATCCGCTTCATGGGTGTGATTCTCAAGGCCCAGGGCAAGAATGAGTACGTCGGCACGTTCCCGGTCCGGGACCTGCCGTCGATTGCCTCCATGCTCGAAGAATTTCCCGTTCGCGAAGCGGGCGGGCCGAAACTGCCTTCGGGTTTTCGCATCGATGGCTTCTACGCGGTATCCCCCGCCAAGCCCGCGCAGGTCCCCGCCAAACAGGCCTGGCTGTACGAGAACTTCTTCTCTCCCGCCGAGCTTGCCGATCTGATCGAGCAGTCGCGCAAGGACGTTTACCTGCAGGAGCAGGGACGTGCCTTGACCCTTTACCGGCGCACGGAAACCAAGGCCTTGCTGAGTTACACCTGCTCCGGTTCCGAGGCTGAAACAGCGCTGATGGCCGGTGGTGGTGAAACGCTGCAGAACGCCCTTAAGTCAGGTGCCCTGAGCCCATTCGAATTTGTCCTGCAGGTGGCGGCTGCCGGTCGCTTAAGTGTGCTGCAGGTCGGTGGCATCTGGGACAAGGCCGGCGTCGTCGGACAGAACTGGCGTCCCTTCGAGCACATCCACCAATCCCTGAGCCCGGCGTTTCTGACCGCCGATGATGCCGCCCGTCATGTCCACTATCAGATGAACGCCCGGCGTGACATCGACCAACTCGGCTACGTGCTGGAGCGCAGCGACGGCAAGTTCTTCGCCACCGCGCCGGTCAGCGGCGACCAGTGGAAAAAGGACGCAAACCTGCCCTTTGCCGGCGGTGTGTCCGATCGGAAAGTCGAGCTTCCAGGCTATCGCTACACCGCGGTCTACAACGCCAGTTCGGACGTGCGAGCGAAGCTCAAGGCCATGCAGCCTGACTGGTCGAACGAGCGCATAGCGCTGCACACCAGTTTGCCGAGCCTCCAGCATCTGGAGACCGTCACCTCGGGCCGGGACTCGATCACGACGCTGTACAACTCAGGCCCCGATGAGTCGCTGATCAAATACGTGCGAGGCGGTACTCAGCAGGAGCGCAACTTCAGCACGGTGCTCGACGGCGCGGTCAAGACCGGAGAGATCGGCGTACAGTTCGACGGCTATGACGGCACCGCGGAAACTCTGGTCAAGAAACTCGTCAGCATCGGCGAGTTGACGGTGCTCAATTCGAGCCCGGTGTGGAAAGGCTCGCGGGGCAAGGTGCCGGGCACCTGGGTGGCCTTTGAACCCTTCGTTGCCGATGGCCCGGTGGCCCCCGCGATGAGCTGGGTGTTCCAGAATTCCGAGACGGGCGCGCAGTGGGTTCACGATCTGATGCGCACCAAGCCCGACGTCAGGCAGGTCGCGTTCATTCTCAAAAGCCAGAAGGCCGACGACTATGTGGTCACCGATCCCGTCGCGGTCGATACCAGCAAAACCTCCTTTTTCTCTGCCTTGCAGGCCTTTGCGGCGAATGATCAGGGCAGTCCTTCACTTCCGGCTGGCTATGAGCTTCAGGCTGTCTGCTACCAGTCCTTGCCGGACACCCGCGCGATTCCCACACAACGCTGGCTCTATGAGAGTTTTATCTCGGCCACGGATTTCGCCGCCGCTGTCGGCACCGCTCGCCTGCATAAGAGGGCGGGGCTGGCTCTGTATCTCAGCACTCGGGATGGCGCGCAGTTGCGTTATGGATTTTCCGGGTCGACCCAGGAAAGCCGCTTGTACGGCGTCGATCCGCATGGCGTCGTGACGGATAGCGGTGAGCAACGCGAACTGGAGAAAGGCACGCTGACCCCCGAGGCGTTTGTCTGGCGGGTGGCGGCGGTGGGTGCGCTGTCAGTGGTGCGCACGGGCAAGTTGTGGGATGTCGAGGGCGAAGTGGGACTGTCCTGGGTGCCTTTTGCAGGTTATCCGAAACAGCGCCTGAGCCCGGCGTTTCTCACGGCGGACGATGCGGCGCGTTATGCCCACGAGCTGATCGGCGACATTCGTGACTATGAGTTCTGCGGTTATGTCATGGAGCGCGAGGATGGCCGGTTTGTCGCGACCGAGCCCTGGGCCGTCGGCCCGTCGGGACGCTTCGCCCCGGGGTATGTCTATCCCGTTGATGCCGCCGGCAGACCGATCCTGCCTGAGCATCATGTGCTGCGCGGTGTGTACGCCTCACGCCTGGCGCTCTCACTGTACGACCCGCAGCGAATGAAGCGCCATTCCTGGACCCGCGAGCAGGCGAGCATCGATGGGCAGCTGTTCTCCGACGGTGACCTGCACGCCATTCTGCAGAATCGCCAGCACGCGATGATCGCCTGGCTTTCCGCCGCCGAAGATGCCCTGATCGCCTACGACATCAGCGGCTCGGCGGATGAAAATGCCTTGCTCAAAGAGGTGGCACCTGCCCCCGGCGGCAGTCGCATGGCCCAGGATCTGGCGAGCGGCGCCTCGAAACCTGAGGACATCGTCAAACAGCTGGCCACCGCCGGTGGCTTGCGGGTGGTGATCGCCAGCGAGTTGTGGGGCGCGCGCGGAATGATCCCCGAGTGGTGGAAAGCCTTTCCCGCTCCCCGGGATGCCGAGACGCCGGAGCAGGTGGCGTTCGGCGCGATATTCAGCGACGCGGACGCGGCGGCCCTGGATGCCCATGAGCGTCTGCGGCGCAGCGGTCCGGACCAGACCGGTTTTGCCTTCGTCCTCAAGCACGCGGACAAGGATGAGTACGTGGTCAGTGAAACGCTGCCGGCCAGTGACAGCCAGCCGCTGTTTTCCCGGGCCAGCCTGTTCAAGACCGATGATGCGGGCGAGTTCATGTATCCCGCGTCATTCAAGCCGTTCGCGCTGTTTTATGCCCGGCTATGGTTGCCGAAAAATCTTGGCGCGACCGAGCAGTGGCTGGGCCGGCATTTCACCTCGTCCAGAGATTTGTACGAAGGCTTCTTCGAGGCCCGTCGCCTGCGCGCCAAGGACGAAAACTTCGGTTTGCCCGTTTACCTTTCGACCCTCGACCGGGCGCTGCTGAAATACCAGTCGCCCAATTCGACGACCCTGTTCGATGCCCGCGTGCAGCCGTCGGGCGTGAATGAGGATGTGCATTCGCAGTTGCAAAACGGGCAGTTGCAGGCCCGGGACTTTATCGACCGGGTCATCTCCCAGAGCTGGTTGACCGTCGTGCAGGGCAATGACTGCTGGGGACCGTCGAGTGCTGCCAGGCTGAGTGCCGAGTGGAAGCCTTACTCGCGGTTCACTCGTCGCGCGTTGACGGCGGCGTACACCAATCAGGCCGATGCCGTGCGCCATGTCGAACGGATGCTCGGCGCGGACCGCGATCAGACTCACGGCGGGCTGGTGCTCAAGCGCACCGACGGCCTGTTTGTCGCCACCGAACCGTTGCCGGTGGTCAGCGAGAACTTCGATCCGAAGTGGATTCTGCCGGACGAGGATGTCACCTCCGAGTTGCTGGCTCCCGGCTGCAAGATCGTCGCCCGTTATCGAAGCCGGGTCGCCAACCAGTTGCCGTTCCTGGTATCGGGTCAGGAGCGGGAGGTCTATCGCGACTTTTTCTCCACCGACGTGTTGGCCACGGCACTCGCTTCGGGCCATCTGTGGACCCACGAATACCTGCTCGGCGCCCAGGGTTCGATCCTCTCTTTCACCTTGCAAGACGAAGACCATGCGCTGCTGAGTGCCGCGCAAAAGAGCCAGCTGGCGACGCGTCTGGCGACTCTTGAAACCGAGCTCGCGCCCTCCAATGACACCCCCCATGATCCGTTGAGCAACCTGATTGAACGGCGGATGCGCAGTGGCGCGGGCACGTCTGTGGAGTGGGTCGATCAGTTGATCAGGGTCGGCAGGGTGCAAGTGGTACAGAGCAGCAATCTCTGGGGCCCTGCGCAGAAGTTGAGCGCTGGCTGGCAGCTGCTGAAAAACGGCTATCAGGCGCCGGAATCCGTACGTTTCGCCACGGCGGATCGAGCATTGAGCCCGGCGTTCTGTCACATGGACGATGCCGTGCGACATGCCCATGGGCGTGCCGGCAAGCGCGAGCACTGGAGCTTCGGGCTGCTGCTGACATCGCAACGCCTGGGGCATGCGATCACCAGCCTGCCGGTCACGGCGGATGATTTGAGGTTTCCTTCCGAGCGGGTATTCCCTCGCGGCCAGTTGCCGACCGGTTATCAGGTGCAGGGCATTTATCTGTGCGCTCCGGCGCGGCAGCCTGATGAGCTGCCGAGCTCCGAGGTGTATCGCAGCTTCATTCCGCCAACGGTGCTCCTGAAGGCGCTGTCGGCCGTGGAAGTGATCGTTTCGGCGGCGGTGACGCGGTTTCAGTCGTTGTACCTGTCCTGCGCCGATGGTGCGTTGCTCAAGTACGACGCCGCAGGCTTGGACAGTGATCTGCAAACCCATTCACGGCTGACGGCTTATGTGAAGTCGCTGCAGGGCGATGGCAACCCTGCGGAGTACATTCGCAAGGTCGCGGGCAATGGCCGGCTGGAGGTGCTGGTGCGCAGCGCGACCTGGGCGACCGAAGGCCGCGTCGGCTCGACTTGGGGGCCAGGCAAGGTCGAGGAACGCCCGGCATCCGATGATCAGCCCCTGACCCTGGGCCCGTTGTTTGCCCACCCCGATGATGCCGCGCGACATGTGTGGCGCAACGCCCGTGACAAGGCCGCGTTGGGCGTGATTCTGCGGGACGGCAAGACGAACTTCGTGGCCACCGAGCCGCTGGATGACGCAGGCCCCACGGTAGCGCTGGGCCCGCGGGACGATACTCCGGCGTTTCGTCGACTGTTTGCCGGTGTGATGTTTCGGGGTTACTCGCGAACCAATCCCGGCAAGACGAAAAAGTACCCGGCCGGCTATGAGGTGATGGGCGTGCAGCAACTCTACAAAGTGGATCACACGCCACAGCGATTCAGCAGCCGGTTCGAGGAGGCGCTTTACCGCAACTTCGTGGCCCACGATGAGATCAGGGCCTGCATCGCATTGCTCAACACCTATGAGATCGCCGACAGCCGCTACTACCTGACCCCTCGGCAGGGCGCGTTGCTGGCCTACAAGCCGAGTTATCTGGACGGCGAGTCCAAGGTGCTGCTCGATGACTGGTACGACGTGGAAAAAGGCGTCACCCGGTCGAAGCTGCAGGAGGTGCTCAATACGCTGATTCTAAGCGGCAGGCTCGACGTACTGGAGCCCGACGAATTCTGGAACCCGCGAGGCCAACTGACACCCAAACTGCTGCACGACATGAGCCGCCGCAAGCTCTGACAACACAAACCCTGTAGGAGCGAGCACGCTCGCGATGGAAGACCAGACACCGCGGGAAATCAGACACCCCACGTCATCGTTAACGCCCATCGCGAGCAGGCTCGCTCCCACAGGTTCCACCGATTCCCTGTGGAGCGAGATCAGCGCCTGCGCATCAGGCCAATGAAGAACAACCCGCCTAAAGCCGCCGTCGCCACGCCAATCGGCAGATCTTCCGGCGCAATCAGCGTGCGCGCCGCAACATCCACCCACACCAGAAACACACTCCCCAGCAACCCGCACACCGGCAGCAACCGCCGGTGTTCCGCGCCGATCAACCGCCGGGCAATATGCGGCACCATCAAGCCGACAAACCCGATGGACCCACTGATCGACACCAGCACCCCCGTCATCAGCGAAGCAATCACGAACACCCGCAGGCGCACCGTCCGCGCATTCAACCCAAGGGTGACCGCCGTCTGCTCGCCCGCCATCAGCGCATTCAGCGACCGCGCCATGCCCAGCAGCAAAACCAGCCCCAGCAGCACGCTGATCGCCGGCACCGCGAGCAACTCCCAGCGCGCCAACCCCAGCCCGCCGAGCATCCAGAACATCACCGCGGAACTGGCGCGGTGGTCGCCCATAAACAGCAGCAGATTGGCGATCGCCATCATCACGAAGGACACTGCCACGCCGCACAACAGCAGGCGATCGCTGTCGAGACGGCCATGGCGGCTGGCGATCATCAGCACCGCCAGCATGCTCAACAGCGCACCGATGAACGCGGCGATGGGCAAGGTCAGCAGGCCGACGATTTCCCCCACATGCAGCACCACGATCACCGCGCCCAGGGTTGCGCCGGACGTGACCCCGAGCAGATGCGGATCGGCCAGCGGGTTACGCGTAACCGCTTGCAGCACCGCGCCGATCAACGCCAGCCCGGCGCCGACCAGCGCCCCGAGCAACATGCGCGGCACCCGGATCAGCCAGACGATGTGCTCCTGCCCGGCACTCCAGTCCGGCACGCCAACACTGAACAGTTTGTGCAGCAGGATGCGTCCCACCACATCCACCGGCACCCGCGCCGGGCCGAAGCCCAGCGACACCACGCAGGACACCAGCAACAGCGCGCCGAGGACGATCAGCCACAAGGCGAAGCGAGGATTGCTCATCCGCCGTGGAAGCCTTCAGCCAGGGTTTGTACGGCCAGCACGTTGTCGATCCCTGGCGTGGCCTGCACGTAGGGAATGACGATGAAGCGCTGCTGCTTGATCGCGTCCACCGATTGCAGCGCCTTGTTGTTCAGCAGGAACTGCACTTTCTGTTCGGCGGTGACCTCGCCGTAGTCGACGATCACGATCACCTGCGGATTGCGTTCGACCACGTTCTCCCAGTTGACCCGGGTCCAGCTTGCCTCGACGTCATCCAGCACATTGCGCCCGCCGGCGGCATCGATCAGCGCTTGCGGCATGCCCAGACGGCCCGAGGTCATGGCGCGGTCTTCGCCGCTGTCGTACAGGAACACCCGTGGTTTTTCGGCGGGCAGGTTTTTGCGAATCCCGGCGACCTTGGCCTGCATCTCGCCGATCAGAGCGTTGGCGCGATCCTGCACGTCGAAGATTTTCCCTAGGTTGCGCAGGTCGTTGTAGGTGTCTTCCAGGGTGGCCGGCGGGCGCTTCATCACGAAGGCGCAGGACTCGGTCAACTCGTAGACGTTAATGCCCAGCGGTTGCAGAGTCTGCGGCGTGAGGTCGCCGCCCACGCGCATGCCGTAATCCCAGCCGGCGAAGAAGAAATCGACGTTGGCATTGAGCAGGGTTTCCACCGACGGGTACTTGTCCGCCAGCTCCGGCAAACCGTCGAGGATGTTCTGCATTTGCGGCGTTACAGACTTCCAGCCCGACACGCCGCTGTAGCCGGCCATCTGCGGCTTGAGGCCGAGGGCGAGCATCATCTGGGTCATGTTGATGTCGTGGCTGACCGCGTGTTTCGGTGCCTGTTGGAAGGTCACTTCGCGGTTGCAGCTCTGGATCGTCAGCGGGTAATGCGTGGCCTCGGCCATTGCCTGGGCGCTGGTCAGAAGCAGGGAGACGTACAAAAGGGAACGCAAAATCATGGTTGGATTATCCAGGTGATTCGTGGGTAGCCGTGCAGTGGGTGTTCATCGATCAAGGCTTCGACGCCGAAGACATTGCGCAGCAGTGAGGTGGTCAGGACTTCCTGCGGTGTGCCGCTGGCGACGATGCGGCCGTGGTTGATCACGTACAGGCGATCGCAGAAGGCGGCGGCCAGGTTGAGGTCGTGGATGCTGGCCAGGGTGCCGATCTTCAGGCGCTTGACCAATTGCAGCAGCTCGAGCTGGTAGCGCGGGTCGAGGTGGTTGGTGGGTTCGTCGAGGATCAGCAGTTGCGGCTGCTGGGCCAGGGCGCGGGCGAGGATCACCCGTTGTTTTTCACCGCCGGAGAGGGTGGAGAAGGCGTGGTCTTCGAAGCCTTTCAGGCCGACTGATTCGAGGGCCTGGGCTATAAGGTTGCGATCCTCCAGCGTGTCCCCGTCGAACAGGCCTTTGTGCGGCGTGCGCCCCATGGCGACCACCTCGTCGACAGTCAGGCCAAAGGCTTCGGGGAATTCCTGCAAGACCACGGCGATACGCTGCGCGCACCAGCGGGAAGATTGCTTCCAGACATTGTGATGATCGAGCCGGACCTCACCGCATTCCGGCCTGCTGAACCGCCAGGCGCAGCGCAACAGACTGGTCTTGCCACTGCCGTTGGGGCCGATCAGACCGACGAACTCACCAGGTGCCACCTGCAAAGATGCGTCATGCAGCCGGAACTGGTGATGACAATGGCCGTGGCCCAGAGGGGACCAGGTGAGGTTTGTGAGGTTGAGCGAGGTCATGCAATTACTCTGAAGTTTTTCGGTGTTGCTGAGGGCCTCATCGCGGGCAAGCCCGCTCCCACAAGGATTTGCGGTGTAGTTAGATTTCACATTCACCATCGATCCACTGTGGGAGCGGGCTTGCCCGCGAAGAGGCCGGCAAATCCAACATCTTGGCCGCCTGACACACCGCATTCGCGAGCAAGCCCGCTCCCACAGTTAATCGGCGTACACCAAACCACTGTGGGAGCGAGCCTGCTCGCGATAGGGCCACAAGGCCAATCACTTCTTCAAAAACAAAACCCGCAGCACTTGCCGCCATGGCAAGGCTGCGGGTCGGGCGCTGCCGTCAGCGCGGCAAGTGTACAGGTCCCTCTAAACCGCGCATCTCACCTGTTTCATGATGAAGTTGAGGCGCTCTCAGTTTCCCGGGTGAAGCGCGACAGCAGCAGCTTGTCGAGCAGCCAGACCACCACCAGCGAAGCCCCCACCAACGGGAAGGCCACAGCCAGGGCGAACATGATCACCATCGCGGTTTTCCACTTCGGCAGGTCATGACGCAGCGGCGGCACGCCGAACTTGCCTTGTGGACGACGTTTCCACCAGATCACCACGCCGCTGACGGCGCTGAGCAGGATCATCAGGCAGATCAGCAGGACGATGATCTGATTGACCACGCCGAACATCTTGCCTTCATGCAGCATCACACCGATTTCCGTGGCGCGGGCAACTGTGCCGTATTGCTCGAAACGCACATCGGCCAGGACCTTGCCGGTGTACTGATCGACATGCAGGGTGGCGTCGTTGCGCGGGTCATCGGCGAATACCGCGATGGTGAACACACCGGTCGCGGTGGTCGGCATCGTGATGCTGTAACCCGGCTCGACCTTGCTCCGGGTGGCGATGTTCTGCACATCCTGCAGGCTGATGGTCGGCGCTGCGGGGCCGGCGTGTGCACCATCGTGATTCATGTGTTCGGCATGGTCGCCGGACATCGGCATCGGCGTATTTTCCATGGCCCAAGGCACGGTCTGGCGGTGGGCTTCGTTGAGGCTGCGCGCTTCGACGTCGGACTTGGGCACGTTATCCCACATCGCTGCCGGGAAGACGTTCCACACCGCGGCGTACTGCTGGCCCCAGAAACCGGTCCAGGTCATGCCGCTGAGCAGCATCACCAGCAGCAGCGAAGCGCCCCAGAAGCCGGTGACGGCATGCAAATCACGCCACAAGATCCGGCCACGACTGCTCAGGCGTGGCCACAAAATGCCGGCGGCCTGCCCGCGCGGCCACCACAGGAAGACCCCGGACACCACCAGCACCACACCCCAGCCGGCGGCCATTTCCACCAGGCGGTCGCCGACGGTGCCGATCATCAGCTCGCCGTGAATGGCCCGGGCGATGGCCTGCAGGTTCTTCTTGGCGTCCTGCTCGCCGAGGATGTCGCCGTGGTATGGATCGAGAAATACGTTCAGCTCCTTGCCGCTGTCGAGCACGACGAATTGAGCACTGCGTTCGGCGTCGACCGGTGGCAGGTACTGTTTGATCGTGCCTTGCGGATAGGCGTCTTTCACGCGCTTGAGCAGATCATCGGCGGGGATGGTGTGATGGCCGGCCGGTACGTTCAGCAGGCTGCTGTACATCAATGAATCGAGTTGAGGCTTGAACAGGTAAATGGTGCCGGTCAGGGCCAGCATCACCATGAATGGCGCCACGAACAGGCCGGCATAAAAATGCCAGCGCCAGGCGAGATTGTAGAAATTCACTTTGGGCTGTTTCATCACGTGTGCTCCGCGAAAGCTTGGATCTTTTAGTTATGGGGCGCGGGATTACGTGATGATCGGCGGGGCGCGGGTTCGGGCGCCGGGGAAGAAGGCTGTCCGGGCATGGCCCAGGCGGGGGGAGGGTGTTGTGTAGGTGCTTGTCGGTGGCGTGTCAAATGCCGTGAAGGACGCAACACCGGTCAGGGCCGGGCAGTTGAACAGCAAGCTGCAATAGCCGCATTTTTCCCACAGGGCATGATGACCGGCGTGGGGCGGGCAGTGTTCGGCATCGGGTTGCGCGTCGTGCTCGGCATGATCCATCGCCGGCATGTCCATCGACATGCTCATGGCCATGGTCGTGGCGTGCGAGTCCATCGGCATCGACTGGGAAACCAGCGGGCCGATGAAGATCATCAACATGGCGAACAGGCTGATCCAGCTGCCGCGCGTCAGGCTCGATGACTGACGACGGGGGCTGAATGACCTGGCGCTAAGCGGGCGCATGAGCGTTGTCTGCTCTGTCGGTTACTGAGCGTGGGCGTGTTTTTCGCCGTCTTCCGGCGCCTGCTTCTGCACCACCACTTCAACTTTTACGTCACCGGCTTTCTCGAAGTGCAGGGTCATCGGGAAGCGTTTTCCGTCGGTCAGCAGGCTGCGGTCTTTCAGGTTCAGCAGCATCACGTGGTAAGCCATTGGCGCAAAAGTGACTTCGCCGCCAGCGGGGATATCCACGGCGGCAACGTGCTGCATTTTCATCACGTCGTTCTGCATAACATGCTCATGCAATTGCGCATCGCCGGAAATCGGCGAGTCGACGCTGAGCAGGCGGTCGGCTGTCTTGCCTTCGTTATGGATCACGAAATAGGCCGCGACGTTCGGCGCGTTGGGCGGCAGCTCCTGGGACCACGGATGCGCGATCTCCAGCTCCTCGGCCTTGTATTCGTGGGCATTGGCAAAGCAGGCAGGCAGCAACAGGGTGGCCACAACGATGAGTTTATTCAGCATGATGTTTCTCCAGAATGATTCAAGACGCAGATCAATTGCGGGTAGGAATCACACCAGAGGGGAGGCGCGGGGGTTCAGGCTGGGCCATTGCTGACGGGGTGTCGGTGTTTCGAGTGAGGCGGGAGGCAGGCTTCGATTGGACTCGAACTGCGCGAAATACAGCTGCGGCACATGCCCGGGCAACGCCACCACGGGCGCCGAGCCGGAACAACACCAGCAATGCTGCATATTGGAATGATCGTCGCTTTGCGGCGCTTTCTGCTCGATATCCCCCAGGGATATCGCCACCATCTTGCTGCCGCCGGACGTACAGAAACTGCCCCACAACAACTGCTCGACCGGAGATTTCGTCGACTGCGCCATCGCACCACTCATCGGCATGGCGAGCAAATTGAACAGCACTGCGAAGCAGGCTATCCAGGCAATTGCGAGCCGTTGACGGGACATGGGGCAGTTCCGGTTGAGTGGGTGGTCAAGCGCGGCAATTTAGCCTGACCATGCCGATAAGTAAAAAAACGCCGTGCGGTATGGTGTCGCAGAACGTTTCCATAGCTTAGATGATAGCGGTGAATTGCAGATTGCCAGTATTGGTTGAGCTTTGTTCAGAATTGCGCGCCGACGTCCTGCAATCAAACCGCAACCGCGTGCAATCGCATCCCCAGAGCTTTCATCACCTTAATGATCGTTGCGAATTCCGGGTTACCGTTACTGCTCAATGCTTTGTACAAGCTTTCGCGACCCACCCCCGCATCCCGGGCCACCTGAGTCATGCCCTGAGCACGAGCGATGTCGTTGAGTGCCGCGCGAATCAGCACTCCATCACCTGCATCCTCTTCAAAACAGGCATCCAGATAGGCGGCCATTTCTTGAGGCGATTTGAGAAACTCGGCGGCGTCGAAACGGGAAAATTGTTCGGTCATGATTCACTCCCATTGCCGATGTTTTGCGCCATTTGGATGGCGCGCTTGATATCGCGTTTTTGAGTCGACTTGTCACCACCCACCAGCAGCAGATAGACCACTTCGCCCCGGCGTGTGAAATAGATCCTGTATCCGGGACCATGATGAACTCGCATTTCATGGACTGACGCGCCGACTGGCGCGCAATCACCAAAGTTTCCATGCTCAGCTGCTTTGATTCTGGCGATGATGCGGGCCTTTCCCAAAGTGTCTTTCAGTGAATCGAGCCATATGGCGAAAACGCGAGACTGTTCAAAGTCGAACATTTTTTGATCGTATTCCTTGGGATACAAATTGGCAAGCTGACCATTTCGGCAATGAAGTAATTCTTCTTGTTGAATGGTATGCCGGCGTACTTGATCGAGTTGAAGGAATGCGACTTTAGAGTTGGAACCTGTGAGAAAAACAGCCGGCCCTTTCCTGAAAAATTGTCAGCTGTTTCAAGGGCATTTACACGTTTCGGGAATACTCCGACAAAGCTGACAGTAATGTTCCGACCGCCCCAAACTCCCGCTCTACCACCGGCAAAACCGGCCGCTTCAACACCAGCACCGGCACCCCGCGCTCGCGCGCCACTTCCAGCTTCGGTTCCGTCGCGGTGCTGCCGCTGTTCTTGCTGATCAACACGTCGATCTGTCGCCGTTCGAACAAGGCGCGTTCGTCGTCGATCAGGAAGGGGCCGCGGGCGCCGATGACTTCGCAGCGCTCGTTGCCGGGGTAAACGTCCAGGGCGCGCAGGGTCCAGAACTGGTTGGCGGGGATTTCGTCGAGATGCTGCAGGGGCTCGCGGCCCAGGGTGAACAGCGGACGGTGGAAGGGTTTCAGGGCTTCGATCAGTTCGGGCCAGTCGCTGACTTCGCGCCAGTCGTCGCCGGCCTGGGGCTGCCACGCCGGGCGGCGCAGGGCCCAGCAGGGGATGCTGCTCAGGTGCGCGGCTCGTGCAGCGTTTTGGCTGATTTTTGCGGCGTAGGGGTGGGTGGCGTCGAGTAGCAGGTCGATCCGTTCATCGCGGATGAACTGCGCCAGACCTTCGGCACCGCCGTAACCGCCGACGCGCACCTGGCAGGCGAGGTCGGTGGGCACCCGTCCGATGCCGGCCAGGCTGTAGATGTGTTCGGGACCGAGGGTGCGGGCGATGGCCAGGGCCTCGGTCACACCGCCCAGCAACAGAATGCGTTTCATCGAAAAGCTCCGGCGGGGTCAGAGGGTGAGGGGTTTGGTCAGGTCCAGGATTGTGATCGGCAGGGCCTGGCGCCAGGTGTCGAACTCGCCCAGGGGCTGGGCCTGGGCGATATGGATGCGCGTCAGCTCACCGCCGTGCTGTTCGCGCCACGCCATCAGGGTCATTTCACTTTGCAGCGTGACGGCGTTGGCGATCAGCCGGCCGCCGGGTTTGAGTGCGGCCCAGCAGGCCTCCAGCACGCCTTCGCGGGTGACGCCGCCGCCGATGAAGATCGCGTCCGGGCGCTCGAGGCCCTCGAGGGCTTGCGGGGCGCGGCCGCGGATCAATTGCAGGCCGGGCACGCCGAGGGCGTCGCGGTTGTGTTCGATCAATTGCTGGCGCCCGTCGTCGGACTCGATGGCCAGGGCCCGGCAGCTCGGGTGGGCGCGCATCCATTCGATGCCGATCGAGCCGCTGCCGGCGCCGACGTCCCACAACAGTTCGCCGGGCATCGGGGCGAGGCGGGCGAGGGTGATTGCCCGCACATCGCGCTTGGTCAGTTGGCCGTCGTGCTTGAAGGCGCTGTCCGGCAGGCCGGCGAGGCGCGAAAGGCGTGGTGCCCCAGGTTCGGCGATGCAGTCGATGGCGATCAGGTTCAAATCGGCGACGGCCTCATCAGTCCAGTCGCTGGCAACATTGTCGATGCGCCGCTCGGACTCACCGCCCAAGTGTTCGAGCACTGTGAGGCGGCTCGGACCAAAGCCACGCTCGCGCAACAGTGAAGCGATCAAGGCTGGGCTGCTGCCGTCATTGCTCAACACCAACAAACGCTGGCCGCTGGCCAACTGGGCATTGAGCGCGGCGACAGGACGGGCCACCACCGACAGAGTTACCACGTCCTGCAGCGGCCAACCCATGCGGGCGGCGGCCAGCGAGCAGGAAGAAGGCGCGGGCAGGATCAGCATTTCGTCGCTGGCGACTTGTCGCGCAAGGCTGGCGCCGACGCCGAAGAACATCGGATCGCCGCTGGCCAGGACACAGACCGATTCGCCACGATGGGCCAGCACCGACTCAAGAGAAAAGGGACTGGGCCACAATTGCCGCTCGCCACGGATGCAGACGGGCAACAGATCCAGCTGCCGCTGCGCGCCAACGATCCGCGACGCCTTGAGCAGAGCGTGCCGCGCATTTTTGCCGAGCCCCTTGAAGCCGTCTTCGCCAATGCCTACCACTGTCAGCCAGGGGGTCATGCTGTTCCTCTTCTCTGTATCGAAGCCAAGTCATCGCCGCGTCTGACGCTGGTTGTCTGGCGGTCGCGCATGATAGCGCGGTGGGGGTGGCATTCGCCGGAATTGTAGTAAACGTGGGTCTGGGAACAGGTAAAAAGGATGAGGAGTTTGTGGCGAGGGGGCTTGTCGAAACGTCGCACCGCCCCGTTGGGTTGCGAAGCGGCCCTAAAACCTGCCACTGAGGTCTTTCAGGTACACCGCATTAGCAGGATTTACGACTGCTCCGCAGCCGAACGGGGGCAAGCCCCCTCGCCACAGGTTTGTGTCCGGCCTGGATGGTCCTAGTAGGCGAAACTACTTGCGCAGATCAAAACGCTTCATCACAAGCTCACGACACTTTTTCTCAAGCAGCGCCCTCTTTGTTTCAAGAACACGCTTGTCCAACTTGAGAAACGCCCGGCTCTGAACAATCTTCGCCGCCTGCTTCTCCAGGCTCCAGAACAGAAAACTGCTCTTCCTGGTATTCGCCACCAATTCCAGATTGAACACCGCGATCTCCAGAAAACCCTTCGCGTCATACCGCGCAGGCACTACCTGAAATCGCTCGCCCATCAAACTTTCCTCATCCAGCGAACTCAGCGCCGGCTTGTCGGGTTTCAGCGCGTCGAGGGTGTCGATCATCGCGTTGCCCTGGCGGCTGTCCTGCATGCCGTGGGCGCTCTTGACCAGATACTCCGCAACGCTGCTCGACACGTCGCAACGGGTGCGAGTCTGAATGGCGTCCTGAAACACCGACCAGCCGAAAAAATTCAGGGTCGAGACGTATTCGTTCAGCCACGCCGCCGAGTCGGCAAACCGGCTGCTGACCATGTCCGCCGAGCGGGTGGCGATCTGCGTACAGTGACTGAGGTCGAGATAATCCTGCGGTGAAAGTTCGTCGATACAGGAAACCAGATTGTGCCCGGTCAAAATTCCATTTGAATGCTTGCTGTCCATGAGTTGCTCCGAGATAAATGAAGTGAAGTACTTCCGGCAAAAAAGTACAGGCTGATTCACCAGCTTCAAACGAGAGCAAGTTGGCGAATTGATTCCGGCTGTCAGTGATTGTTGCAGCGCACTATTCGTCGCCAAGTGCCGCGGGCTTTTCATCCCGCCGGACAAAGCAGGCATAATGCTGCCCTTCATTTCGTACCGGTCATCCTGTGAGCGCTCCTCAGACATCCAACCCTTTGCGTCCTACGGCCTGTCCCGGGCTGTTGCGTATTGTCCGGGCGCTGGATGGGGGTATTTGCCGGATCAAACTCACCGGCGGCGCGATCAGTGCGCGGCAGGCCGTCGCGGTGGCCGATGCCGCCGAGCGCCATGCCGGCGGAGTGATCGAGGCGACCAACCGCGCCAACCTGCAGATTCGCGGGATCGGCAGCGAACAAAGCGCCCTGATCGACAGCCTGCTCGCCGCCGACCTGGGACCGCGCAACGCCGCCAGCGATGACGTGCGCAACCTGATGCTCAGCCCCGCTGCCGGCATCGATCGGCAGCGGCTGATCGACACCCGGCCGCTTGCCGAACAGATTCTCGCCACGCTGCAAGGCGACGAACGCTTTCACGATCTCAGCGCCAAGTTTGCCGTGCAACTCGATGGCGGCGAGGCCCTGGCCATGCTCGAACATCCCCATGACCTTTGGCTCTCGGCCTTTGCACACGAGGGCGAGGTGCGGCTGGCGTTCGGTCTGGCCGGCTGCCCGGCAGAGGCGCCGGCAGGTTCCGTCGCGCTCGAAGACGGTCATGCCCTGGTGGTCGCGGTGCTTGAGTTGTTCCTGGAACTCGCGCCTCCCGAGCAAACGCGGATGCGTCATTTGCTGGCCGAGCAAACCCTCGAAAGCCTGATCAAGCGACTGTCCGAGCGTATGTCCATTCAGGCTGTGACGGATTGGCGGCGCACGGCTGAATCAAGCGTTCTGCACATCGGCGCTCATGCCCAATTAGAAACCGGCTTCGCCTATATGGGCGCGGTGCCGCCTTTGGGGCGCCTCGACCCCGCAACACTGCGCGGTGCGGCACAACTGGCCGAAACCTTCGGCGACGGCACCCTGCGATTCACCCCCTGGCAAAGTCTGCTGCTGCCCAACGTTCCCGAAGAACACTGCGCGCAAGTCATCCTGCGGCTGGAACAACTGGGACTGCTGTGCCACGCCGATCAGGCGCTGACACGGATGATCGCCTGCACCGGTTCCAACGGCTGCGGCAAAAGCCAGGGCGAAACCAAAGGCGATGCCATGCAACTGGCCGCACTGCTGCAACGCCACGGCCTGGCACTGAGCGTGCACCTGAGCGGCTGCCCGCGTTCCTGCGCCGCCGCGCACACCGCGCCGGTCACGCTGCTGGCCGTCGCGCCCGGCCACTACGATCTATATTTTCGCGACGCAGCGCAGGCCGGCTTCGGCACGCTGCACGCACGCAACCTTACTATTGAAGCGGTCGCGGCCTTGCTCGACGCCCGCTCACGGAGCCCCCTCGATGCTTGATTACATCCGCGACGGTCAGGAGATCTATCGCAATTCCTTCGCGATCATTCGCGCCGAGGCGAACCTGGCGCGAATCCCGGCCGATCTGGAAAAACTCGCGGTGCGGGTGATTCACGCCTGCGGCATGGTCGAGGCCATCGACGGTTTGCAGTTTTCCGAAGGCGCGGGCAAGGCCGGGCGCGATGCGCTGGCCGCCGGTGCGCCGATCCTGTGCGATGCGCGGATGGTCTCCGAAGGCGTGACCCGCGCGCGCTTGCCGGCCAACAACCCGGTCATCTGCACCCTGCGCGATGACAGCGTGCCCGAGCTTGCCCGGGAGCTGGGCAACACCCGTTCCGCCGCCGCGCTGGAACTGTGGCGCCCGCATCTGGAAGGCAGTGTGGTGGTGATCGGCAATGCCCCGACCGCACTGTTTTACCTGCTGGAAATGCTCGACGCCGGCGCGCCGAAACCGGCGCTGATTCTTGGCTTCCCGGTAGGCTTCGTCGGCGCCGCCGAATCCAAGGCCATGCTCGCGGCGGACAGCCGTGGCGTGCCTTTCGTCATCATGCAGGGTCGCCTGGGCGGTAGCGCCATGGCTGCCGCTGCCGTCAATGCCCTCGCCACGGAGATCGAATGATGCAGCAACCTGGACGTTTGATCGGCCTCGGCGTGGGCCCTGGTGATCCGGAACTGATTACCGTCAAGGCCCTGCGCCTGCTGCGCGAATCGCCGGTGGTGGCGTACTTCGTCGCCAAGGGCAAGAAGGGCAATGCGTTCGGCATCATCGAGGCGCACCTGCAGGATGCCCAGACCCTGCTGCCGCTGGTTTACCCGGTCACCACCGAAGTGCTGCCGGCGCCGCTCTCCTACGAGCAGGTGATCAGCGATTTCTACGACACCGCCAGCGAGCAACTGGCCGAACATCTGAACGCGGGCCGCAACGTGGCGGTGATCTGTGAGGGCGATCCGTTCTTCTACGGTTCCTACATGTACCTGCACGACCGCCTCGCCGAGCGTTATCAGGCCGAAGTGGTGCCGGGCGTGTGCTCGATGCTCGGTGGCGCTTCGGTGCTCGGCGCGCCGCTGGTGTATCGCAACCAGAGTCTGTCGGTGTTGTCCGGCGTGCTGCCCCACGACGAACTCAAGCGTCGCCTGGCCGATGCCGATGCCGCGGTGATCATGAAACTGGGCCGCAACTTTCCCAAGGTGCGCCAGGTGCTGGAAGAACTGGGGCTGGCCGAGCGGGCGCTGTACGTCGAGCGCGCGACCATGGCCAACCAGAAAATCGTCCCGCTGGATGAGGTCGAGCCGATGTCGTCGCCGTACTTCTCGTTGATCATCGTTCCCGGTGAAAGGTGGCAAGGCTGATGACCCGTCCAGCTCCGGCGATTGTCATTCTCGGCAATGGCAGCCTCGTCACCGCACGCAAGATTGCGCAGATTTACCCCGGTGCCCTGATCCACGGAATGGCCGGGCGGGTCGATGGCGCGGACTGTGCCTATGAGGAATTCGGCGCGACCCTGCGTGAGCTTTATCAACAGGACACGCCCATCATCGCCCTGTGCGCGGCGGGCATCGTGATTCGTACCCTCGCACCGATGCTGCTGGAAAAAGGCGCCGAACCGCCGGTACTGGCGGTGGCGGAAGATGGCAGTGCAGTGGTGCCGTTGCTCGGTGGCCTGGGCGGCGTGAACGTCATGGCGCGGGAAATCGCTGCCGGGTTGAACGTGGCGCCTGCGATTACCACCAGCGGCGAACTGCGTTTCGGCACTTGCCTGCTCAACCCGCCGAGCGGCTATGCGCTGGCGGACCTGGAGTTGGGCAAGCGTTTCGTGTCCGATTTGCTGGCGGGCGAAACGGTGCGTATCGAAGGCTCGGCACCGTGGCTGGCGCAGGCGCAGTTGCCTGAGGATGCCGAGGCGCGGTTGGCGGTGCATGTCGGTCCTGGTGAGCGCCTGCCTTCGGCCAATGAATTGCTGATCTATCCCCGTAGCGTTGTGGTTGCAGTCAGCGCGGGGATTGCGGATCTGGCGAAGGCGATTCGCGAAGCGCTGCATCAGGCAAAAATTGCGGTGCAATCGGTGGCGTGTCTGCTGGCCGCGGATACGGAAATGGCCAGCGCGCCGCTGCATGAAGCTGCGCTCGAGTTGGGTGTGCCGTTGCGTTTTGCCAGTGATGATCTGGCTAAGGCGATCCCGCGGCCGGTTTCCATGCTTGGCGATGAGCGAATTACGATCGCGGTCGCCGAGCAACCCTTGGACCTGTCGCAGATCGGTCGTCCTCGCGGGCGTCTGGCCGTGGTCGGTCTGGGACCGGGTGCCGCCGAGTTGATGGTGCCGGCGGTGAAGGCAGAACTGGCGCGGGCCAATGATGTGCTGGGGTATGAAACCTACGTGCGGATGGCCGGCCCTTTCCGCGACGATCAGGTGCTGCATTGCACCGATAACCGCGAAGAAATGCAGCGGGCGCGCCATGCTTTTGAGCTGGCGGCTCAAGGGCGATCGGTGGTGGTGGTCTCGTCGGGTGATCCCGGTGTCTTCGCCATGGCAGCCGCCGTGCTTGAGGCGCTTCATGAGTCTTCTGACCCGGCGTGGCACAGCGTCGATCTGGAAATGCTCCCGGGCGTATCCGCCTCGCTGGCAACGGCGGCCCAGGCCGGCGCGCCGCTGGGGCATGACTTCTGCGTGATGTCGCTGTCGGACAACCTCAAACCCTGGTCGATCATCGAGACGCGCCTGGATCTGGCGGCCCAGGCCGATCTGGCCTTGGCGTTCTACAACCCGATCTCTCGTTCACGCCCATGGCAACTCGGGCAGGCGCTGGAGATCGTCGCCCGTCATCGTGAGCCTCAAACGCCGGTAGTGCTGGGGCGGGACATTGGCCGTCCGGGGCAGACGTTGCGCGTCACCACCCTGGGTGAGCTGACGGTCGATCAGGTGGACATGCGGACCATGGTGATCATCGGGTCTTCGACGACGCGGGTGATTCCTCGTGCCGACGGTCGTCCATGGGTTTATACACCGCGCAGTTACGGCGACAAACTTACGCCTATCCAATAATCATCTTTTAAACAAACCGGATTGCTCAAGATGTTGGGCAATCCGGTTCATGTTTGTGCGCGTACATATGCTGTATTTGCTTGAAGTTGTTGCTCTGGACAAGTTGGAGTAGGTTTTTGCCGTTCCTGGATGGAACGCCAATTATTCAATAAAGGGAATTTATACATGGACGTTTTTGAAAGTTCGGTCAGTGTTTCGCACAGTGTTGATTTCATCAGGGAATGCGTTGCGAAACGCAAAGCCGCTTTGCCTGCCGGCAGACGCGCTCGTTCCCTGGTTTCCACAATAGCGACCAGCCCGACCAAGGAACTGGATGCATTGGTGCTGGGAAACAGCCTGGTGGGTTACGGTGACAAGATCAGCGTCGAGAATATGGCGATCATTGAAAACCTGATCACCATGTCGAAGATGGAAGCCAACTACGAAGTACCCGGTAATTCCGACCCCAAGGCCTGGTATCACGCCTTCGCCAAGTGCATGGAGGATCTTGGCTGTTTCGTGGCGGACAAGGGTTATTCCAAATACAGCGCCAGTGCACTCAAGGTCGAAATGGATAATGTCATGGTCGATATCATTCAGGCCGCCGTCGAAGCGGCAAAAGCTGCAGTTCCAGGTGCCGCTGTACTCAGTGCGGTCACCAGTTCCACTTTGGACGCACTGAAAAAGGAACCCGATGCGATCAACTTGTTGAACGTCGAATCGAAGAAGGCAGAAGGCGTTCGGCTGTCAACGATACCCGTCGAGCAGATGGGCAATGGAATTATCCTGATCGCGATTGCGGCCATTGATCATCAGGGCGGAAGCAATGATGGTGGAGTGTTGTTCGTCGACTGGAAGACCTCTTCCCTGGATGTCTTTCACGGCAAGTCGTTCATCACCTTCAATCCCGCCCGGTATGCGGAAATAAAAACCGATATCGAAGAGTACCTGGGCGTGCATCGCAAGGAAGTCCTGGTCAAGCGCTTCAGCCGCCGCAAGTAACATCCCCCCACTGTAGGAGCGAGGCTTGCCCGCG
>NZ_JAIQWX010000042.1 GCF_020164475.1 Pseudomonas sp. REP124
GGTAGGAGCGAGGCTTGCCCGCGAAGCTTTCCCGTTAACCTTAAGTTACAAAACCATCCCCAAATTTGAGTTATATACGGATAGCGCCCAATAGTGGCTATCTGCTGTCTGGCTGCGCCCGCGAATAAAAATAAGAAAACCAAGGGAGACTTCCAGTGAAGAGCTTGCTCTATCCCGCCGTCGCGCTGATGAACCGCTTGAGCTTCGGCATGAAGTTCAGCCTGATCAGTGTTCTGTTCCTGGTGCCGATGCTGGTGACCAACTTCTATCTGGTCCGTGATTCCTATCGCGAATTCCAGGGTACCCGCATTGAACTGCAGAGCCTCGATCTGTTGGGTCGAAGCGTGGAGCTACGGCGCGATCTGGAGACCTTGAACAACCTGGTGCAGATCAACGTCGCCCTCGGTCAGTCGGCCAAAGCGGGCAATCTCGAATCGCAGATCAGCACGCTGGAACAGGGCATTTTGACCCGCATGCAAGCACTGACGGCGATGACCACCGATCCGGAGCAGATCGCGGTATTCAACGGCAAGCGCGATGAAATGATCGCGGCGTTCAAGGCGCAGCAAGCGGAAAAATCCCTGCAAAGCAAAAGTGCCCTGACCGGCAAATTGCTCGGCAGCGCGCAGATCTTCAGTCAGATCATTGCCAGTCAGGCGGGCCTGAGCCGCGACAATCAAAGCGACATGCGTCAGCTCAGCGAACTCGCCACCACCGTGACACCGCGCATTACCCAGATTCTGGGCGAGGGCCGGGCCATCGGTTCTTCTTCCCTGGGCCAAGGGTTTCTCAATTCCGCGTCGAGCACCCGATTCGATGAGCTGCTGTCGCAGATCGAAAAACTCCAGGGCGAATACAGCCTGAAGCTGCAGGACACCCTGGCCTCCAGCAAGGCCGCGCGGGACACCCTTAGCGTCGTGGCCGACAGCAGCAAGGCCTCGTTGAAAAAGGCCAGTGAGCTGTTCGAAGAGAAAGTGGTGATGGCCGACACCCTGGATACGCCGTGGCAGGGTTTTTACGATCAGGTCACCGGGTTGATGGATCAGACTTACCAGCTGAACGACGCCACCCTGAAATTTCTCGACATCCAGCTGCAACAACGCCTGGAGCAGAATCGCACCCACATGATCCTGCAGGCGGTGGCGCTGTCGGTGGTGTTTGTACTGATTTTCTACCTGTACGGCGGCTTCTACGCCTCGACCCGCACCACCCTCAAACGCCTTGGCGGGGTGATGGACAAGGTGGCGGCCGGCGACATGACGGTCACTTTCAGTGCTCACAGCAAGGATGAGCTGGGCGAATTGGGTGAGGTGTTCAACGGCACCGTGAAAAAAATCCATGACCTGATCGAGCGCGTGGGGCACACCGTCGGCGAAGTCGAGCGCCAGGCCGGACAGGTGGAGAATGTTTCGGCGCAGAGCAACCAGGCCGTGGCCGGGCAGCGCACGCAGATCGAGCAGGTCGCCACGGCGATGAACCAGATGTCCGCCACCTCGCTTGAGGTGGCGCGCAGTGCCGCTGCGGCGGTTAGCAGCGCCCACAGCGTCAATGACGAAACCATCAGCGGCCGTGGCCTGGTGCAGTCCCAGCAGGGCAGCATCGCCGCGCTGGCCAGCGAGATCGATCAATCGGTGCTGGTGATCAATCAACTGGCCAGCGACAGCCAGTCCATCAGCCGTGTGCTGGAAGTGATCAAGAGCATCGCCGAGCAGACCAACCTGCTGGCGCTCAACGCGGCGATCGAAGCGGCGCGGGCCGGGGAGCAGGGGCGAGGTTTCGCCGTGGTGGCGGACGAAGTGCGGACCCTGGCCAAGCGCACCCAGCAATCGACCGAAGAAATCGAACAGATGATCGCCAGGCTTCACGGCGGTGTCGGTGCCGCCGTGAAGGCCATGGGCATCAGCCATGAAATGGCCAATGGCACCGTGGGGCAGTCGGAAAAGGTCCAGCAGGCCCTGGAAAACATCCTCGGCGCGGTTGGCATGATCGTCGATCAGAACCAGCAGATCGCGGCGGCCGTGGAGCAGCAGACCGCTGTGGCCCACGACATCGACCAGAACATCGTCGAGATCAACCGCGCCGGCGAGCGTACCGCCGAAGGCGCGCACCAGACCGAGGATGCCAGTCGTGCGCTGTCGATGCAGGTGGTGGAGCTCAAGCAGCTGATCGGCGCGTTCCGCGTTTAAACAGACACCACACCTCAAACTGTGGGAGCGAGCCTGCTCGCGATGGCGTTTTCAGCTTCAACATTGTGTTGGCTGCAAAACCGCTATCGCGAGCAGGCTCGCTCCCACAGCTCGGGTCCCACAGGCCAAATCTCCGAATTTCCCGTAATACTTTTGCCTTCTGTCAGTAGGCAAGCTCCTGATTTAATCCGCGAGCTGGTTTTTCGTCTTCAATGAAAGATGATTCAGTTCACTGACACAAAAAGGAGGCAGGGTCATGGCTGTTGCATCGCTTGGAATTCAGGGCCGCTGCGCCCATTGCCAGCGTACGATGACGCTCGAACCCTGGCAGCTCAATGCCATCTCCATCAACGAGTCGTTTACCTGTTCCAACTGCCAGAAGGCCCTGCAACTGCGCGATCCGAAGCAGATCAAGCGCTTCAAATCCCTCGATTCCCTGGCCATGTTGAAGGCGAGTCTGCTGGTGATGATCTGTACCGCGCTGCTGGTGGCATTGGTGCTGGAGTGGGTGGGTTTGATCAGCGTCGTCGAGCAGTTGAATTACTCATTGCTGGCGATTTTCGTGTATTTCGTCGCCGTAGGATTTGCCCGCCATCGTCAGCACATGACGCTGATTCTCGAGGCCGCCAAGGCCCACGCTGACTGACTACCAGTTGAACAGCTCTCGCGCATTGGCCGTGCTGGCGCCGGCCAATTGCTCGGGGCTGATGGCCATGATCTCGGCCAGTGCCGCGCAGATCGCCGGCAGGTGCGCCGGGCTGTTGCGTTGACCGGGGAACATGGCGGGCGCCATGTCCGGTGAATCGGTTTCCAGCACCACCGTCTCCAGCGGCAACTCGGCCAGCACCCGATGCATGCGCAGGGCCTGGGGCCAGGTGGCGGCGCCGCCCAATCCCAGCTTGAAACCCAGCTTGATGTATTCCCGGGCTTCCTCACGGCTGCCGGCGAAGGCGTGGATGATGCCGGCGCGCTTGAGCTTGAAACGTTTGAGCGTGGCGATCACCGCCGCATGGCTGCGTCGAACGTGGATCAGCGCAGGCAGGTTGAAGTCCGCCGCCAGCTGCAGTTGTGCATCGAACAATACCTGCTGACGATCGCGATCCAGAGTTTCGATGAAGTAGTCCAGGCCGATTTCGCCCACGGCGCACAGCTGTTGATGACCGGCCAGGCGCGTCAGCCAGTCACCCAGTTCAGTCAGGTGCTCGGGGCGATGATCGTCCAGATACACCGGGTGCAGGCCGAACGCGGCGTACAAATCCGGATCGTCTTGCACCAACTCCCAGACCCGCTGCCAGTTGCCCTGATAAACCCCCAACACCACCATCTGGCGCACGCCGAGGGCGCGGCTTTCGCTCATCAGCGCCTGACGGTCGGCGTCGAAATCCGGGAAGTCCAGATGGGTGTGGGTGTCGATCAGTTCCACGGTTCAATCCTGGCGAATACGCTGCTTGAAGGTACGGGCGATGGCCTGTACGCCGGGCTGGTAATCAGACTGTTCGATGGCCGCCAGGGCCAGGGCCAGGGCTTTGTCGGCGATCAGTTGGTGCTGCTGGGCCATGGCGTTGACCGGCAACGGCAGGAAGTCCAGCAGTTGAGTGTCACCAAAGGTGCCCAGGCGTAGCGGGCGGGTTTTCAGCGGGAAATCATGCAAGGCATCGAACACGCCCTGGAGCAGCACGTAGGAAGTGGTCACCAGCGCTTCCGGCAAATGGCCGACACGCTGGAGCATTTCCTCCATCAACTGCTTGCCGCATTCACGGCTGAAGGATTCGCCGTGTTCGATCATCACTTCACCCGTATAACCGCTCAACGCCTGTTTAAAACCGGCGGCACGTTCCTGGCTGATGCTTAGTTCCGGACGGGCACCGATCAGGGCGATCTGTTTGGGCAGTGGATCCAGCAAGCTCTGGGTCAGGTGCAGGCTGGCCTCGCGGTCGTCGCTGATCACCGAGCAGAAGTGCTCTGGCTCCATCACCCGGTCGACGGCAATGATCGGGATGCCTTTGGCTTGCAACTGGCGATAGCTGTCGTCACCGACGGGCAGGCAACTGGCGACAATCAGCGCATCGCAGCGCCGGGCGCGGAACAGTTGGAGCAATTGTCGCTCGCTGTCTGGCGCGTCGTCGGAGCTGGCGATCAGCAGTTGGTAACCGCGCGCCCGGGCGCCTTGTTCAAGGAGCTTGGCGATGCGCGCGTAACTGGGGTTTTCCAGGTCCGGCAGAATGAAGCCCAACGTGCGGGTATGCCGGCTGCGCAGTCCGGCGGCCTGGGGATTGGGCGTGAAGCCGTGCTGGTCGACCACCGCACGCACGCGCTCGACGGTCGCGCTGCTGATGCGTTGCTGTTCGGCCTTGCCGTTGATGACATAGCTGGCGGTGGTAACGGACACACCGGCCAACTGGGCGATATCACTGAGTTTCAACCCGTTGTTTCCTTGTTTTTTCGAGCTTGCCCGACAGTTTCGCCAATCCTAACCGATTCAGATAGTCGACCCTTGTCGCAGCGCATCCGACAATTGGACTTTCCGATTTCACGGTTATCGATTAACGTGCCAATCATGCTAGATTAAACGTTTCAGCAAGCGTATTTTCAAGGTGATTGGTGCCCTTTTTTGATTTGTGCTCGGTTCTGCCGCGAAACTGCCAAATCTTGTCCTGAGACAGGCGCCTAAGCTGAATCATTCAAAACAATACCTGGTGTCCACAGGGCGCCAAAAAGGAGAAATCATGCTCGAGCTCACAGTGGAGCAGATATCCATGGGCCAGTCGGCTGTGGATAAGTCCGAGGCGTTGCAGTTGCTGGCCAGCCACCTGGTGGCCGACGGCCTGGTCGCCGAGGGTTACCTCGCCGGCTTGCAGGCGCGCGAAGCCCAGGGCTCGACCTTTCTTGGTCAAGGTATTGCCATCCCCCACGGCACTCCGCAAACCCGCGATCAGGTGTTCACAACCGGCGTGCGCCTGATGCAGTTTCCCGAGGGCGTGGATTGGGGGGACGGGCAGATCGTCTACCTGGCGATCGGTATCGCCGCCAAATCCGACGAACACCTGCGCCTGCTGCAACTGCTGACCCGCGCCCTCGGCGAGACCGATCTGGGCCAGGCCCTGCGTCGCGCCAGCTCTCCCGAAGCGTTGCTGAAACTGCTGCAAGGCGCGCCCCAGGAGTTGGCGCTGGATGCGCAGATGATCGGCCTGTCCGTTGCCGCCGAGGATTTCGAAGAACTGGTGTGGCGCGGTGCACGTCTTTTGCGCCAGGCCGACTGCGTCAGCAACGGTTTCTCCGCCGTGTTGCAGCAGGTCGAAGCGCTGCCGCTGGGCGATGGCTTGTGGTGGCTGCACAGCGAGCAGACCGTCAAGCGTCCAGGCCTGGCCTTCGTAACCCCGGACAAGCCCTTGCGCTACCTCGGCCAGCCGCTGAACGGTCTGTTCTGTCTGGCCAGCCTGGGCGAGGCGCATCAGGCCCTGCTCGAACGCCTGTGCGCGCTGCTGATTGAAGGTCGCGGCAATGAATTGGGCCGCGCCACCAGTTGCCGCGCGGTGCTCGAAGTGCTCGGCGGTGAATTGCCGGCGGACTGGCCGAGCGCCCGTATCGCCCTGGCCAATGCCCATGGTCTGCATGCGCGGCCGGCGAAAATCCTCGCGCAGCTGGCCAAGAGTTTCGAAGGCGAAATCCGCATCCGCATCGTCGATGGCCAGGACAGCGCCGTGTCGGTGAAGAGCCTGAGCAAGCTGCTCAGCCTCGGCGCCCGGCGCGGACAGGTGCTGGAAATCATCGCCGAGCCGAGCATCGCCGCCGATGCGTTGCCCGCATTGCTGGCCGCCATCGAAGAAGGCCTGGGCGAAGAGGTCGAGCCATTGCCGGCGGTGAGCCAGCCAGTCGAAGAAGTGGCCGATATTGCCGAGGTGTTGCTGGCCCCGGCCTCCGGCAGCCTGATTCAGGCCATCGCCGCCGCACCGGGTATCGCCATCGGCCCGGCGCACATTCAGGTGCAGCAGGCCATCGATTACCCTTTGCGCGGTGAGTCCGCCGCTGTCGAGCGTGAGCGTCTCAAGCAGGCGCTGGTGCAGGTGCGTGCCGACATTCAGGGCCTGATCGAACGCAGCAAGGCCAAGGCGATTCGCGAGATTTTCATCACCCACCAGGAAATGCTCGACGACCCGGAACTGACCGATGAAGTCGACACTCGCCTCAAGCAGGGCGAAAGCGCGGAAGCGGCGTGGATGTCGGTGATCGAAGCGGCCGCCCGGCAGCAGGAAGCCCTGCATGACGCGCTGCTCGCCGAGCGCGCCGCCGATTTGCGTGATGTGGGGCGTCGGGTGCTGGCGCAATTGTGTGGCGTGCAAACCCCGAGCGAACCCGAGCAACCCTACATTCTGGTGATGGATGAAGTCGGCCCGTCCGACGTGGCGCGCCTGGACCCGGCCCGGGTCGCCGGCATTCTCACCGCGCGCGGTGGCGCCACGGCCCACAGCGCCATCGTCGCCCGTGCCCTGGGCATTCCGGCGCTGGTCGGAGCAGGCGCGGCGGTATTGCTGCTGGCGCCAGGCACGCCGTTGCTGCTCGACGGGCAGCGCGGTCGACTGCATGTGGATGCCGACGCAAGCACCTTGCAGCGCGCCACCGAAGAGCGCGACACCCGCGAACAACGGCTCAAGGCGGCCGCCGAACAACGTCATCAACCAGCACATACAACAGATGGTCATGCCGTCGAAGTGGTGGCCAATATCGGCGAAAGCTCAGCGGTGGTGGCGGCGGTGGAGCAGGGCGCCGAAGGCATCGGCCTGCTGCGTACCGAACTGATTTTCATGGCCCATCAACAAGCGCCGGACGAAGCCACCCAGGAAGCCGAATACCGTCGCGTGCTCGATGGCCTCGCCGGGCGGCCGCTGGTGGTGCGCACCCTCGATGTCGGTGGCGACAAACCCTTGCCTTATTGGCCAATCGCCAAGGAAGAAAACCCGTTCCTCGGCGTGCGCGGCATTCGCCTGACCCTGCAAAGGCCGCAGATCATGGAGGCGCAATTGCGCGCCCTGCTGCGAGCCGCCGACAACCGCCCGCTGCGCATCATGTTTCCCATGGTCGGCAGCGTCGACGAGTGGCGCCAGGCCCGGGACATGACCCAGCGCCTGCGCCGGGAAATCCCGGTGGCTGACCTGCAACTGGGGATCATGATCGAAGTGCCGTCGGCCGCCCTGCTGGCGCCGGTGCTGGCCAAGGAGGTCGACTTCTTCAGCGTCGGCACCAACGACCTGACGCAATACACCCTGGCCATCGACCGCGGTCATCCGACCCTGTCGGCCCAGGCCGATGGTCTGCACCCGGCGGTGCTGCAACTGATCGACATCACCGTGCGCGCGGCCCATGCCCATGGCAAATGGGTGGGCGTGTGCGGCGAGCTGGCGGCGGATCCCTTGGCGGTGCCGGTGCTGGTCGGGCTGGGAGTGGATGAGCTGAGCGTGGGCGCGCGCAGCATTCCCGAGGTCAAGGCGCGGGTTCGCGAACTCAGCCTGAGCCAGGCCAGAAATCTCGCCCAGGAAGCGCTCGCCGTGGGCAGCGCCAATGAAGTACGTGCATTAGTGGAGGCCTTGTAATGGCCAGGATTCTGACCCTGACCCTCAACCCGGCGCTGGATCTGACGGTGCAGTTGCCGCGCCTGGAACCCGGTCAGGTCAACCGCAGCGACGTCATGCACACCCACGCCGCCGGTAAAGGGGTGAACGTGGCGCAGGTGCTGGCGGACCTCGGGCATCAGCTGACGGTCAGCGGTTTTCTCGGTGAAGACAATCTGCAGGCGTTCGAAACCCTGTTCGCCAAACGCGGTTTCACCGACGCGTTCATCCGCGTGCCCGGCGAGACCCGCAGCAATATCAAGCTGGCGGAAGGCGACGGACGCATCACCGATCTCAACGGTCCCGGACCCAAGGTCAGCGCAGAGGCGCAGCAGGCCTTGCTCGAGCGTCTGGAGCAGATTGCCCCGGAGCATGACGCGGTCGTAGTCGCCGGCAGTCTGCCCCAGGGCGTCAGCCCGCAGTGGTTGCAGGGTTTGATCCTGCGTTTGAAAAACCTCGGTTTGAAAGTCGCCCTCGACACCAGCGGCGAGGCGTTGGCCGCCGCGCTCAAGGCCGGCCCCTGGCTGATCAAACCCAACACCGAAGAGCTTGCCGAAGTGCTCGGTTGCGAAGTGGTATCGGTGCTGGCACAGGCCGAGGCCGCGAATCGTCTGCATGCGCAAGGCATCGAACATGTCGTGGTTTCCCACGGTGCCGATGGTGTGAACTGGTTCAGCGTCGGCTCGGCGCTGCATGCCACGCCGCCCAAGGTCAGCGTCGCCAGTACGGTGGGCGCGGGAGACTCGCTGTTGGCAGGCATGCTCCACGGTTTACTCAGTGCCGACACCCCTGAGCAAACCCTGCGCACGGCCACGGCGATTGCCGCGATGGCGGTGACCCAGATCGGTTTCGGCATCGGCGATACGGCGCAACTGGCGCTGCTTGAACAGGGTGTGCGCGTGCGCCCCCTGACAGAACAATAAGAGGGTTGGTCATGAAGTTAGCCATTGTTACTGCCTGCCCCAACGGCATGGTCACCAGTGTGCTGTGCGCCCGTCTGCTGGACGCGGCGGCCCAGCGCCAGGGCTGGATGACCTGCGTCGAAGTCAGCGATGCAACGCATCCTGAGCGTCAGTTGTCGGCGGCCACGCTGGAGGCGGCCGAGTGGGTGTTGCTGGTGACCAGCACCCCGGTGGACATGTCGCGATTCGTCGGCAAACGCGTCTACCAGAGCACCCCGGCCCAGGCCCTGCAGGACGTGGAGGCGGTGCTGCGCCGAGGCGCCGAAGAGGCGACGGTGTATCACGCACCTGAAGCTGTCGTCGCACCTGCGCCGGTCACCGCCAACGCCCCGAGACTGGTTGCAGTCACCGCGTGCCCGACCGGTGTCGCCCACACCTTCATGGCCGCCGAAGCTTTGCAACAGGCGGCCAAGCGCCTGGGTTATGACCTGCAGGTGGAAACCCAGGGCTCGGTCGGCGCGCGCAATCCGCTCAGTGCCCAAGCAATTGCCGATGCCGACGTGGTGCTGCTGGCGGCGGACATCGAAGTCGCCACCGAGCGTTTCGCCGGCAAGAAAATCTACCGCTGCGGCACCGGCATCGCCCTCAAGCAGGCCGAGGCCACCCTGAACAAGGCGCTGGCCGAAGGCGTGCAGGAAAGCGCATCGACCGGCGCGAAAGCCCCGGCCAAGTCAGAGAAGGCCGGGATCTACAAACACCTGCTGACCGGTGTGTCGTTCATGTTGCCGATGGTGGTGGCGGGCGGTCTGATGATCGCGCTGTCGTTCGTGTTCGGCATCACCGCGTTCAAGGAGCAGGGCACCCTTGCCGCCGCCCTGATGCAGATCGGCGGCGACACTGCGTTCAAGCTGATGGTGCCGTTGCTGGCCGGTTACATCGCCTACTCGATTGCCGACCGTCCTGGCCTGGCGCCGGGGATGATCGGCGGTCTGCTCGCCAGCACCCTGGGCGCCGGTTTCATCGGTGGGATCATTGCCGGTTTCATCGCCGGCTACACGGCCCAGGCGATCAACCGTTATGCGCGCTTACCGCAGAGTCTGGAGGCGCTGAAACCGATCCTGATCATCCCGTTGCTGGCCAGTCTGTTCACCGGTCTGGTGATGATTTACGTGGTTGGCAAACCGGTGGCGGGGATGCTTGAAGGGCTGACGCATTTCCTCGACAGCATGGGTACCACCAACGCGATTCTGCTCGGCGTGTTGCTGGGCGGGATGATGTGCGTCGACCTTGGCGGGCCGATCAACAAGGCCGCGTATGCCTTCTCGGTGGGGCTGCTGGCGTCGCAGAGTTATGCACCGATGGCCGCGACCATGGCTGCCGGCATGGTGCCGCCGATTGGCCTGGGGATCGCGACCTTCATCGCTCGGCGCAAGTTCGCCCAGACTGAACGTGAAGCCGGGAAAGCGGCGCTGGTGCTGGGGTTGTGCTTCATCTCCGAAGGTGCGATTCCGTTCGCCGCCAAGGACCCGTTGCGGGTGATCCCGGCGAGCATCGCCGGCGGTGCGTTGACCGGTGCCATGTCGATGTATTTCGGCTGCAAGCTGATGGCGCCCCACGGTGGTTTGTTCGTGCTGGCGATCCCGAATGCGATCAACCATGCGTTGCTGTATCTGCTGGCGATCGTGGCGGGGAGTTTGTTGACGGCGGTGGTGTATGCGCTGGTCAAGCGGCCGGAGGTGGTGGAGCTGGCGGTCGAGCCCGTGAGCGCATAATCGCCCTCTACTGTAGGAGCGAGCATGCTCGCGATGAACGCATAAACACCGCGGGGCATCAGGCCTCCAGCGTTATCGTTGACGACCATCGCGAGCATGCTCGCTCCTACAGGGTCAGGGGTGTGTCATCTGTGAGACATCCAGCCGTGCTTTAGTTTTTCCTTTTTCAGGGAGAACACCATGAGCGAATTCAACCTCGGACGTCGCCGTGTCGTGCAGGCCGTCGGCGCCGGGCTGTTGTTGCCGGGGCTGGCGCCGGCGGTGATCGCTTCGGTCAAGGATCGTCCAAAACTCACCGATGGCGTGCAGTCCGGCGACCTGCTCGGTGACCGCGCAATCATCTGGAGCCGCTGCGATCGTCCGGCGCGGATGGTGGTGGAGTGGGACACCCGCAGCCTGTTTCCCAATCCCCGTCGATTCGTTTCGCCGCTGGCCGATGCCCGCAGCGATTTCACCGCTCGGGTCGAGCTGACCGGGCTGCCCGCCGACCAGGCGATTTTCTACCGCGTGCAATTCGAAGACGCCCAGAGCGGTGTCGCCAGTGAACCCTGGTTCGGCCATCTGCGCAGCGTGCCGCAGACCCGTCGCGACCTCCGTTTCGTCTGGAGCGGCGACACCGTCGGCCAGGGCTTCGGCATCAACCCGGACATCGGCGGCATGCGCATCTACGAAGCCATGCGTCTGCGCCTGCCGGACTTCTTTATCCACAGCGGCGACACCATCTACGCCGACGGCCCTGTGCCGGCGCAACTGGTCACCGAGAGCGGGCGGGTGTGGCGCAACATCACCACCGAGGCCAAGAGCAAAGTCGCCGAAACCCTCGATGATTACCGTGGCAATTACCGCTACAACCTGATGGACGAAAACATCCGCCGCTTCAACGCCGAAGTGCCTCAGATCTGGCAGTGGGACGACCACGAGGTGGTGAACAACTGGTCGCCGGGCAAGCAGCTGGATGAGCGCTACAAGAGCAAGGATATCCACAGCCTGGTGGATCGCGCGCGTCAGGCCTGGCTCGAATATGCACCGATGCGTTTGCAGAGCGCCGGTGCTGGCGGGCGCATTTATCGACAGCTCAGTTATGGGCCGCTACTGGATGTGTTCGTGCTCGACATGCGCAGTTATCGCGGCGCCAACGACGACAATCTGGGCAATGCCAAGCCTTTCCTGGGGCGCGAGCAACTGGACTGGTTGAAGGCGTCGCTCAAGGCCTCGAACGCCCAATGGAAGGTGATCGCCGCCGACATGCCCATCGGCCTCGGCGTGCCCGATGGCGAGGTCAGTCCCGGTGTGGCTCGTTGGGAAGCCGTGGCCAACGGTGACCCGGGGCCTGCCCAGGGACGGGAGCTGGAAGTGGCCGAGTTGCTGGGGTTTCTGCGGGCGCAGCAGGTGCGCAACTTCGTGTTCCTGACGGCGGATGTGCATTACTGCGCGGCCCATCACTACCACCCGGATCGCGCGGCGTTTCAGGATTTCGAGCCGTTCTGGGAGTTCGTCGCCGGGCCGTTGAACGCCGGGACATTCGGGCCCAATGCGCTGGACAGAACCTTTGGTCCGGAGGTGGTGTTCCAGAAAGCACCGACGGCGCAGAACGTTTCGCCGTTTGCCGGATTTCAGTTTTTCGGTGAGGTGAACATCGAGGGGCAGAGCGGGGAGATGAGCGTGGTGTTGCGGGATCTGGATGGGGTTTTGGTTTTTGAGCAGAAGCTGCAACCAACCTGATCTACACCCGTCCCCTGTAGGAGCCGAGCTTGCTCGCGATGCCCTCGAGAACGCCGCGGGGTATCAGATTCCCAGCGTTATCGTTGACGACCATCGCGAGCAAGCTCGGCTCCTACAGGGTGGGTGTTGAATCAGTAAACGTCGCGGCGGTAGCGGCCCTGTTCGATCAGACGCTCGACTTCGGCAGCGCCGAGAATTTCGTTCAACACCTGATCCACCCCCGAGGCCATGCCTTGCAGGCTGCCGCAGATGTAGATCACGGCACCGTCCGCCAGCCACTTCCTCAGTTCAGCGGCCGATTCGCGCAGGCGATCCTGGACGTAGATCTTTTCCGCCTGGTCCCGGGAAAACGCCAGATCCAGGCGCTGCAGGTCGCCTTCAATCAGCCAGTCTTCCAGCTCCCTGCGGCACAGGAAATCGTGCTCGCGATTGCGTTCGCCGAACAACAACCAATGACGTTGCTGACCATCGGCAATCCGCGCCTTGAGCAGGCTGCGCAGTCCGGCAAGGCCGGTGCCGTTGCCCAACAGGATCATCGGCACCGCTTCGTTCGGCAGATGGAAACCACTGTTGCGGCGCACCCGCAGGCTGATGCTGCCGCCGACCGGCGCATGCTCGGTAAGCCAGCCGGAGCCTACGCCGAGGCTGCCATCAGGGTGCATTTCCTGGCGCACGATCAGTTCGAGAATGCCGTCGGCGGCGATCGAGGCGATGGAGTATTCACGCATCGCCAGTGGCACCAGCGCATCGACCAGCGCCTGGGCGTGCAGGCCGACCAGATGGCTGCGGTTCTCGGGCAACTGTTTGCTGGCAAGGGCTTGCTCCAGCGGTTGCGACAAGCCGTCGAGCGTGATGCTCGCGCGACCATCGATGCCCAGACCTTCGAGGAAATGTTCAATAGCCCAAGGGCAATTGCGCGGCAGCACTTCCACCAGATCACCGGCCAGCCAACTGCTGGTGTTCGGTGCGGTAAGGCCCAACATGTAGACAGGCGCGCCAGCGCTTTCCGGGTTGAGCAGCTCGCGACGGGTCAGGGTCCAGTTGTCGTAGCTCGGGGCTTGCCAGGTATCCACCGGTGCCTGGCCGGTCAGCATGCCGAGTTGCTGCTGCCAGTGGCGCAAGGCGTACGGATCGCCGCTGTCGACTTCCACCGGGGCGAACAGCGTCTTGCCGCCGTGCTCGCCCAGCCAGTTGTGCAGGCGGCGGGCGAAGCCGCAGAAGTGCTCGTACTGACGGTCGCCGAGGCCCAACACCGCGTAGTTCAGGCTGTCCAGGCTCAGCGCCCGGCCCAGCACCTTGCGCTCGAAACCACGGGCGCTGTCCGGTGCTTCGCCGTCGCCGAAGGTGCTGACCACGAACAGTGCGTTGCTCGAGTCCTTGAGGTCCTGTTCGCTGGTGTTCGCCAGCGGCTGCACCTTCACCGGCAACCCGGCGGCCTGCAATTGGCCGGCGGTCTGCCACGCCAGCTGTTCGGCAAAACCGCTCTGGCTGGCGAAGCTGATCAGCCACGCAGGAGCATCGCTGCCCGGTTGCGCCAGGCCTATGCGCGCGTCCTTGATCTGGCGCTTCTTGCGTCGACGGTCGAGGTAGAGCATCCAGCCGGTGACGAAGAACAGCGGCATGGTCAGGGCGGTGATGGTCAGGATGACGCGTCCGCCGATGCCGAAGTAACTCCCGGTGTGCAGTGCATAGATGCTGGTCAGCAACTGCGCCTTGAAGCTCTTGTCGCTGTAGCGGTCGTGGCGTTTGATCGCACCGGTGACCGGGTCCAGGGTGATCTGGTTGAGGGCGCGGTCGTGGGGCGAATCTTTCAAGAGGTAGTAAACAGTTGCCGGCTGGCCGGCCACGGGTGGCATGCGGGTGTTGTAGAAACTGAGGTCGGGACCGGCCGCGCTATAGATGCTGCTCCATATGGCTGAATAGTCGGCGGTTGGCGCCGGACCACTGGGTGCCGGGCCGCGATTGCGAACGCGTTCGTTCTGAGGCGAATCGGAGAGCAACTGAGTCAGGCCCTTGCTGTACCACTCGTAGGACCAAAACAACCCGGTCAACGCTGACAGGAGGTAAAACACCAGGCACCAGGTGCCGGCGACAGAGTGCAGATCCCAGTTGAAGCTGCGGCCTTTTTTCTTCCAGTCGAGGGTCAGCCAGACGCGCCAGCTGTTCCACTGGCGCGGCCAGCGCAGGTACAGGCCGGACAGGCAGAAGAACACCAGGATCAGGGTGCAGGCGCCGGTGATCTGGCGACCGGTGTCACCCATGGCGAGGAAGCGGTGCAGTTGCAGCATCAGGCCGAAGAATTGCTGGCCGGTGGCATCGCCCAGGAGCTCGCCGGTGTACGGGTCAAAGAAGCGCATCGGGCCGCGGCGCTCGCCTGGCGGCGGGGTGAAGAACGCGCGGGCGGCAACGTCGCTGTCGATGTCCACCGAGAGCATGGCGACTTTCAGGCCCGTGGCGGCCTGGACCTTTTCCACCAGTTCGGCGGGCGGCAGCACACCGGCGACCTGTTTCTGCACCTGCAATACCGAAGGGTTTATTGCGTACAGAATTTCATCCTGAAACGACACCGTCGCCCCGGTGATGCCCATCAGGGCCAGGACCAGTCCGGCGCTGATGCCAAAAAACCAGTGCAACTGGAACAGGGTTTTCTTCAACACGTCGCTCGCCTTGTTCATTCGAAGATAATCATCACGGCGCGCATTATGCTGCCGCGGGTTGTCGAGAAACATTCTTTTTTACACACGAAAGCCCCGTTCACCTGAATGAACGGGGCTCAACCGGATCCCTGTAGGAGCGAGCACGCTCGCGATGCACGCAAGACCACCGCGGGGTGTCAGACCGCCAACGTCATCGTTGACGACCATCGCGGGCAAGCCACGCTCCCACAGGGATTGCGGGGCACCAACACCACCGCAACTCCGTACCTGTAGGAGCCGAGCTTGCTCGCGATGGAGGTGCTGACACCGCTGGGTGTCAGGCTGTCAGCGTCATCGTTGACGACCATCGCGAGCAGGCTCGCTCCCACAGGGATTGGGGGGGCCTACAGGTATTGCGCCGGTTCTGTATTAGAAGTGGAAGTTGGTGCTCAACAGCGCCGTACGGCCCGCCGCCTGGTTGGCGAAGTGGGTCGAGAAGGCTTTGTCGTAGTAGGTTTCGTCGGTCAGGTTCTGCACGTTCAGCTGCAGGTCGATGTTCTTGGTCAGCTTGTAGGCCGCCATCGCGTCGTAACGAACGTAGGAATCGACCATGGTGGTGTTGGCCACGCTGCCGAAGACGTCGTCGACGTAGAACGCACCGCCACCGATGGTCAGCTTCGGCGTGACCTGGTAGGTCGTCCACAGACTGGCGCTGTTCTTCGGTGTGTTCGGCAACTCGTTGCCATTGTTCGCCCGGTTGGCCGGCAGATCACCGCCGTCAACCTGCTCGCTGTCCATGTAGGCGTAGCCGGCGAACACTTGCCACTTGTCGGTGAGCTTGCCGGTGGCCGACAGTTCGAAGCCTTGAACGCGGGTCTTGCCGACGTTTTCGTAGGTAGTGGTGTTGGTCTGCACGCGAGCGTTTTCTTTCTCGGTGCGGAAGATGTCGGCGGTCAGCGACAGACGATCATTCAACAGGTCCCACTTGGTACCGATCTCGTAGTTCTTGGTGGTTTCCGGCTCCATGTCGCTGCTCAGCAGGTTGCCGCTACGATCCGGCGTGCCGCCCAGCGGGTTGCCTTCCTGGCCTTCGCCGAGGGTCGCGCCCGGTGGCGTGGCGGAGGTGGCGTAGGACACATAGATGCTGCCGTTTTCCGCCGGCTTGTAGACCACGCCGAACTGACCCGTCACGAACTCGCTGACGTCATCGCCCTTGGCGGTGGTGGCGCCGGCGGCGGTGTAAGTCTTGTATTCGGTGTCGAAGTGGTCGTAACGCAGACCCATGTTAACCAGCCACTGCTCGGACAGCTCCAGGGTGTCGAACACATACAGCGCGTAAGTGTTGGCCTTGGTGTCGGTGCCGGCGTAGTTGCGCGAAATCGCGCCGTTCCATGGATCGCTCGGGATCGGGTTGGACAGCGAGGTGCAGTTGTAGCCGCTTGGCGCGCCGATCAGCGCAGGCGAGCAGTTGGTGGTGGCGGCTGCGGTGCCCGGCGTGGTGTCGGTGTTGACGTTGTACGAGGACTTTTCGCTTTCCTCGCGGCTCAACTCGATACCGGTGGCGAAGCTGTTCTTGAAGCCTGCGATGTACACATCACCAAACAGGTCGGTCTGGTTGGTGGTGGTCTCGGTGTTGCTCACGCGGGTGTTGGCCCGGCGCCAGACGCTGCCGTTGTTGACGTTGCCCTTGCTGTCGTCCGGCTGGGTCAGGATGTAGTCCTGCATGCTGGAGCCGTGACGAAGGGTGTTCTTGACGGTCAGTGCGTCGGTCAGGTCGTGCTCGATGGCGATGGTCGCGGTGTCGGTACGACCCTTGCGGAAATCGCGGTCGGTCAAGCCATAGAAGTTGCTGCTGTCGCCGCCGTCCTGCGGTTTGTCCGGGTTGGACTTGGTACGGGCAGCCGAACCTGCGGTCGGGATCGAGTACGGGATGCCCGAATCCGGCGTGTCGTTGCTTTCCAGGTGGTAGTAGTCGAGGTTGACGCGGGTGTCGGTGCCCAGGCCGAAGGCCAGGGAAGGCGCGACGCCCCAACGGTCGTAATCGACGCTCTGGCGGCCGGCGACGTTGCTTTCGTGGCTCATCAGGTTCAGACGGCCGGCGGCGGTGTCGGAGAACTGATAGTTGCCGTCCAGGGTGTAACGCTGGGTCTGGTCCGAACCCCAGGTGAAGCCACCGTCGAAGGAGTTGCCCAGGTGCGCTTTCTTGCTCACCAGGTTGATGCTGCCGCCCGCTGCGCCACGACCGCCGATGGCGGAGTTCGGACCCTTGCTGACTTCGATCGATTCGACGGCGAAGATTTCACGGCTCTGGGAACCGGTGTCGCGCACGCCGTCCAGGTAGGTGTCGCCCTGAGCGTCGAAGCCGCGGATGAACGGACGGTCGCCCTGCGGGTTGCCGCCTTCACCGGCACCGAAGGTGATGCCCGGGACGGTGCGCAGCGCGTCCTGCATGTTCAGGGCGCCGGTGTCTTTCAGAACCTGTTGCGGGATGACGGTGATCGAACGCGGAGTGTCGACCAGCGGCGCGGTGTACTTGGGCGAAGAGGCTTTCTCGACGTTGTAGGAGGTCTCGTCCTGGGCTTCGCCGGTGATCGCGGTAGCGCCCAGCGACAGAGTGCTGCGCGGTGCTTTCTGGTCGGTTTGTTCAGCAGCGAAGACCATGTGGCCCGCAGAACCGGCAGTGATCGCAACGCCAATGGCGGAGGCGAGCAGACGTGGTGAACTGACCGGTAGTTGTGGGTATTGCCGTGACATGTGATTCCCCTTCCCCAAGGATTTGAGGCCGCGGAATATAGGGGAGACGCGTATTTGTATCAATTGCGAAACGTTACTATTCGCAGATAATTTACATTCTTTACAATTTATCCTTACGGTTTTTACAGTTTCATTCGTCTGCCGGGTTTTACACAGGCAATAAGAATCAATACCATTGGCGCCCTTTGGTTTTCAGGCGTCCTTTCCATGCTGCTGCACATTCCCGGCGTGTTCGACAAAGAAGAAGTGCAGCGCATCCGCGAGGCTCTGGAACAGGCCGATTGGGCCGACGGCAAGATCACCGCCGGCTACCAGTCGGCCAAGGCCAAGCACAATTTGCAGCTGCCTGAAGGTCATCCACTGGCCAAGGAGATCGGCGCGGCGATGCTGGACCGCCTGTGGAAAAATCCGCAGTTCATGTCCGCGGCGCTGCCGCACAAAGTCTTTCCTCCGTTAGTGAACTGTTACACGGCCGGTGGCAGCTTCGACTTTCACATCGACAACGCCGTGCGCCAGCCCCAGGGCAGCGTCGAGCGGGTGCGCACCGATCTGTCGGCCACTCTGTTCTTCAGCGAGCCCGAGGACTACGACGGCGGCGAACTGGAGATTCAGGACACCTACGGCACCCAGCGGGTGAAACTGCCCGCCGGCGACATGGTGCTGTACCCCGGCACCAGCCTGCACAAGGTCAATGCGGTGACTCGCGGCGCCCGATATGCCTCGTTCTTCTGGACTCAGAGCCTGGTGCGCGAAGACAGCCAGCGTGCGCTGCTGTTCGAGATGGACGGGGCGATCCGCCAACTGACCCAGGACGTGCCGGATCACCCGTCGCTGGTGCGCCTGACCGGCACCTATCACAACCTGCTGCGCCGCTGGGTTGATGTATGAGGGGTGAGATATGAGTTACCAATTGCGCCGCGAAGAAGCGCTGGACGGCGAACGCCTCAAGGCCATGCTCGACGAAAGCCCGGCCCGCGCAGCCCAGGCGATCCTTGTCGCCGCTCGCGAAGAGGTGCTCGAGGCCCAGGCGCTGCTGGGGCAAATCCTGCTGGACGGGCAGGGCATCGCACAGGATCAACCGCTGGCGCTGCGCTGGTTCGACATCGCCGCCCGCCAGGGACACCTGATGGCGCGCAACATGCTCGGCCGTTGTCACGAGCATGGCTGGGGCTGTGAGGCGGACGCTTCAGTTGCCGCGCGGCATTACCGGGTCGCGGCGCAAGGCGGCCTGGACTGGGCGATGTACAACCTCGCGAACCTGCTGGCGACCGGGCGTGGTGTGGTCGAGGATCAGGTGCAGGCGTTAATGTTTTATCAACAGGCAGCCGAGCTGGGTCATGCGAAATCGATGAACCTGTTGGGGCGTTATCTGGAAGAAGGGCGGGTGTGCCCGGCGGATCCATTGGCGGCTCGCAGTTGGTATCGACACTCGGCGGTTGGCGGCGATTTCCGTGGTCAATTCAGCTACGCCGCAGTGCTCGCGGGTGAAGGCAATGTCGATGAAGCGCTGGTCTGGCTGCACAAGGCGCTGGCAGGAGGAAACCTGAATTTCCTGAGAGTCGCGGCACCAGCATTGGCCAGTGCCACCGACCCCCGCATTCGCACATTGGCGCAAGACTACGCCCGCCGCCAGGCCGAACTCGAACCCCTGTAGGAGCGAATTCATTCGCGATGGTCGTCAACGATAACGCGTGACGCCTGACGCCCCGCGGTGTTCTGGAGTCCATCGCGAATGAATTCGCTCCTACAGGGGAACGTGTTGTTCTTGGAGGCATAAAAAAGCCCATGACATGTCATGGGCTTTTCATTTGCGGCAAGCCTTACACGTAGAAGGATTTCAGCGGCGGGAAGCCGTTGAATTCAACTGCGCTGTAGCTGGTGGTGTAAGCGCCGGTGGACAGCCAGTACAGGCGGTCGCCGATGGCCAGGTTCAGGGGCAGGCCGTACTTGTAGTTTTCGTACATGATGTCGGCGCTGTCGCAGGTCGGGCCGGCGATGACCACTTCTTCAGTCTCGCCTTTCTTCTCGGTCCAGATCGGGAACTTGATGGCTTCGTCCATGGTTTCGATCAGGCCGGAGAACTTGCCCACGTCGGTGTAGATCCAGCGCTCGACGGCGGTGCGGGATTTACGGGCGACCAGTACCACTTCGCTCACCAGGATGCCGGCGTTGGCGATCAGCGAACGGCCAGGTTCCAGGATGATTTCCGGCAGGTCGTCACCGAAGTCTTCCTTCAGGAAACGGATGATTTCCTCGGCGTAGGTTTCCAGGCTGTTGGTGCGGGTGATGTAGTTGGCCGGGAAGCCGCCACCCATGTTGATCAGTTTCAGCTCGATGCCGTCTTCTTCTTTCAGGCGCTCGAAGATCACTTTGACCTTGGCGATCGCGGCGTCCCAGACGCTGATGTCGCGCTGTTGCGAGCCGACGTGGAACGAGATGCCGTAAGGCACCAGGCCCAGGTCGCGGGCCAGGATCAGCAGGTCCATGGCCATGTCGGTCTGGCAGCCGAATTTGCGCGACAACGGCCAGTCGGCGGTGGTCGAGCCTTCGGTCAGGATGCGCACGTAGACTTTCGAACCCGGTGCGGCCTTGGCGATGTTGCGCAGGTCGGCTTCGGAGTCGGTGGAGAACAGACGCACGCCCTTCTCGTAGAAGTAGCGAATGTCCTTGGATTTCTTGATGGTGTTGCCGTAGCTGATGCGATCGGCGCTGACGCCGCGATCCAGCACTTTGTCCAGCTCATAGATAGAGGCGATGTCGAAGCTCGAGCCTTTCTCTTTGAGCAGGTCGATGATTTCGACGGCCGGGTTGGCCTTGACCGCGTAGTAGACCTTGGCGAATTCGAAACCTGCGCGCAGGTCATCGTAGGCCTGGGCGATCATCGCGGTGTCGATCACTACGAACGGGGTTTCTTGCTTGTCGGCGAACGCCTTCATTTTATGAAAGGTTTCGCGCGCGAAATAGTCTTCGACCTGGATCGACATACTTGGGAGCTCCTATTGGCAAACTCGAAAAATCAATGGGTGCAAATGAACGTCCTCCGTATCCCCACTTTGGTTCGCCTACTTCCCAAGGCATGTCGCCGAAAGCAAAAAGGCCATGGGATGTGTCGCTATCCCTTGGCCTTGCTGTCTCGTCGTCAGTACTTGAGCCGGATGGATCGTTTCCAGCATGGACGTTCGGCGCGAACTTTAGGGCGTGAGGGGCCTGAGATCAACTAAAAATGTCGCGTTTTTGCACTCTTCTGACGTGCGTGGCGGACATCACTCTTTGTAGCGGACAGAGATGACGGGCAGATGTTCCCCGGTATTTTTGAAGTGTTAAAAATACCTGCACGTTCGACGCCGTTGTGAGCTTGATCGCAGGTAAGTGTGATGGAGGTCATATCGGCGACGTTAGCGGCTAGAAGGTCGTTTGGGGTGCGATTTGATTGAGGCGAGGGCTGTTTTTCAGGGCGATGGACGGGAGCAGGTGTTGATATTTCTTTCCGGTAGACGAAAGTCGGAAAAACTGCACATGAACCTGTGGGAGCGAGCCTGCTCGCGATAGCAATTTCATAGCCGACAGAGGCGCTGACCGCTGAATGGCAATCGCGAGCAGGCTCGCTCCCACAATTGAAGTTGTGTGGTCAGACGGCCACAGCTTCCGCAGGCGAAACGATACTGGTCTTGCCTCCACGGGATTTGCCCGAGCTCAGATACTCGGCAATCGACTCCTGCGTCACTTCCCCAAGAAACACCCGCTCGGCGTCCATCACCGGCAACCAGGCCCGGTTGAACTCGTACATCCGCGACAACAGAATGCGCAGATGCTCGTCATACGCCGCAGTGGCGTTGAACTCGCGCAGGTATTGTCCACAGGTGCCGGTCTGACGGTGCAGGTCGCGACGTCTTACATAACCCAGCGCTTTGTTCTCGCCATCAGTGACAACGACGTAACGACGGTCATGCTCGTCCATCAACTCCAGCGCCTCGGCCACCGGGGTTTCCGGGCTGACGGACGGTGCGTTGTCCGCCGCGTCTTCGGCCTTCACCAACAGCAGGCGCTTGAGGGTGCTGTCCTGGCCGACGAAGTTGCTGACGAAGTCGTCCACGGGATGGGCCAGCAGGGTGTCCGGATGATCGATCTGCAGCAGCTTGCCGGCGCGGAAGATCGCGATCTTGTCGCCCAGCTTGATCGCCTCGTCGATGTCGTGGCTGACCATGATCACGGTCTTGTTCAGAGCCCGCTGCATCTCGAAGAACTCGTTCTGGATCATCTCGCGGTTGATCGGGTCGACCGCACCGAAGGGTTCGTCCATCAATAGCAGAGGCGCCTCGGCCGCCAGCGCGCGGATCACGCCGATGCGCTGTTGCTGGCCGCCGGAGAGTTCGCGCGGATAGCGATGCAGGTACTGCTTGGGCTCCAGCTTGATCATGCTCATCAGTTCGCGAGCACGGTCGTGGCATTTCTGTTTATCCCAACCGAGCAGCTTGGGCACGACCACGATGTTTTCCTCGATGGTCATGTTCGGGAACAGGCCGATCTGCTGAATCACGTAACCGATGTTGCGCCGCAGCGTCACCTCGTCCAGATCGGTGGTGTCTTCGCCGTTGATCAGGATCTTGCCCGAAGTCGGCTTGATCAGGCGATTGATCATCTTCAGCGTGGTGCTTTTGCCGCAACCCGATGGCCCGAGGAACACGCAGATCTCGCCTTCATTGACGGTCAGGCTCACCGAGTCCACGGCTTTCACGTCTTTGCCGTTGCTCTGGAAGGTCTTGCTGAGGTTTTGAAGTTCGATCATTTCAGGAGTCCTTTTGGGGTCAACGAGCGTTGCAGCAGTTGCAGGATCAGGTCGGCGAAGATCGCCAGCACACTGACCAGTACGGCGCCGACGATCAGCATCGACATGTCGCTGCGGCTGATGGAAGCGAGGATGAGTACACCAAGACCGCCGGCGCCGATGGTGGCGGCGATGGTCATCACGCCGATGTTCATCACCACGGCGGTACGTACGCCGGCGAGGATCACCGGCACCGCTATCGGCAGCTCGACCATGCGCAGGCGCTGGCCGAAGGTCATGCCGATGCCGCGCGCGGCTTCACGGATGCCCGGCTCGACGTTGGTCAGGGCCAGGTAGGTGTTGCGCATGATCGGCAGCAATGAATAAAGGAAGACCGCGGTGATGGCCGGCATCGGTCCCAGGCCCTGGCCGAACTTGGAGTAGAACGGCAGCAGCAGGCCGAACAGGGCAATCGACGGCACGGTCAGCAGCACTGTGGCGCTGGCTTGCAAGGGACCAGCGAGGCTCGGGAAGCGTGTCATCAGGATGCCCAGCGGCACACCGACGGTAATCGCCAGGGTCACGGCAATACCCACCAGAGTGATGTGTTGCCACGTCAGGTGCAGGACTTGCGACCAGTCGAGGTGGGAAAAGGCGTTAAAGAATTCCATGACTTTTCCTCCTTAATTGATGGGGTGCTGGCGCAGGAAATCCGCGGCCACGGTGGAAGGACTCTGGTGGTCGACATCGACCCGCGCGTTCAGCTCGCGCATGGTGTTGTCGTCGAACAGCTCAGCCAGCGGCTTGAGCTGTGCGGCCAGTTGCGGGTGCGCGTCGAGGGTGGCCTGGCGGACAACCGGCGCTGCGGTGTAGTCGGGGAAGTAGTGCTTGTCGTCTTCCAGCAATTTGAGCTTGAAGGCGTTGAGCCGGCCGTCGGTGGTGTAGACCAGTCCTGCGAACACCTGGCCGTTGCGTAGTGCGGTGTAAACCAGGCCTGCGTCCATCTGGCGGATGTTCTTGCGCGACAGGTTCATGTCGTACAGCTGCACCATGCCGTCGAGACCGTCGGAGCGGTTGGCGAATTCGGTGTCCAGCGCCACCAGGTTGCTGGCCTTGTCTTGCTCGCGCAGCACCTTGTTCAAGTCGCTGATGCTGTTGATCTGCGGGTATTCGTCAGCGACGTTTTTCGGCAGGGCGAGGGCGTAGGTGTTGCTGAATTTCGACGGGGTCAGCCAGACCAGGCCTTTTTTGCCGTCGAGTTCTTTCACCCGGGCGTAGGACTGTTCGCTGTCGAGTTTTTCGGTGACGTGGTTGTAGGCCACCAGCGACACCCCGGTGTATTCCCAGAGCATGTCCAGCTGGCCACTTTCGTGGGCGCTGCGGGCCAGGTTGCTGCCCAGGCCGCCGGTCACCTGCACGTCGTAGCCCTTGGCGCGCAGGTATTGCGAGGTGATTTCCGCCAGCAGGGTCTGTTCGGTGAACACCCGGGCGCCGATGCGGATCGGGGGCTTTTCAGCCGCTTGGGCAATTCCCGCGAGCAGCAGGATGCCGCCTAGAATCAAGCATATTTTTTTCATGACTATTCCTTTGCTCAGGCTTAAGACGGGCGCAGACCGCGTTCGAGCCAAAGTCGACTGGCGATTGTCACCAGACCGTCGAGCAGCAATGCCAGCAACGCGGTGCAGGCCGCGCCGAGCAGCAGTTGCGGCTGATTGTTCAAGGCAATGCCGGGGAATATCAGGCTGCCCAGGCTGTTGGCGCCGATCAGGAACGCCAGCGGTGCGGTACCGACGTTGATCGCCAGCGCCACCCGCACGCCGCCGACGATGATCGGCACGGCGTTGGGCAATTCGACTTTCCACAGCACCTGGCGCGGGGTCATGCCGATGCCGGTGGCGGCTTCCTTGAGCGAGGCCGGAACGTTCTTCAGGCCTTCGAAGGTGTTGCGCACGATGGGTAATAACGAGGCGAGGAACAGGGCGAAGATCGCCGGACCGCTGCCGATGCCGAGTATGCCGAGGGCGATGGCGAGGACGGCGAGAGGGGGCACGGTGTTGCCGATGTTGAAGAACTGCATGAAGCGTTCGGCGCGGCCGATCATGCCCGGACGGCTGAGCAGGATGCCGGCGGGGAGGCCCACGACAAGAGCGGCCAGCATGGACGCGAGGACAAGCAGCAGATGAGCTTGCAGGTAAAACAGCAAATCGTCGCGGTAATGTTCGATCGTATCGACGCCGATCCAGTGGATCAGCAGGGCCAGAAGGGCGATCACCAACGCGCCTCCTATCAGCCCTTTGCCATAGTGGATAGCCACAGGCGGACTCCTTTTTTCTTTGTCGGCGAACGCAGTCCCGTGTGGCAGGCCGTCATTGGCTGCCGGGCAGGGCGTTCGCGAGAAGCGGCTCAATGAGCCATGAGCACAGCCTCGTCAGGCTGAATTGCGGATGTTGCAGCTTCCCTGACGAGTGGTCGTAACAGGGGAGTGGACGTCTTCACCTTTTAAAAGGTTCCATATTTGTAAGCGTTTGGCCACCCCTGATCGCGATTGACCCCGGGCGAACGGTGGTTCGTGGAGGCCGCTTTGCGCTATACTCGCCGCCCTTTTTTGATCACCGCCAGGCGATTTCCCATGACCAGACAGGCCGCCGAAGTCGCGAAGCGCCGCACTTTTGCCATCATTTCCCACCCCGACGCCGGTAAAACCACCATCACCGAGAAGCTTTTGCTGATGGGCAAGGCGATTGCGGTAGCCGGTACGGTGAAGTCCCGTAAGTCCGACCGCCATGCCACCTCCGACTGGATGGAAATGGAAAAGCAGCGGGGCATCTCGATTACCACGTCGGTCATGCAGTTCCCGTATCGCGAGCACATGATCAACCTGCTCGACACCCCGGGCCACGAAGACTTCTCCGAAGACACCTACCGCACCCTGACCGCGGTGGACTCGGCGTTGATGGTGCTCGACGGCGGTAAGGGTGTAGAGCCACGGACCATCGCCCTGATGGATGTCTGTCGTCTGCGTGACACGCCGATCGTCAGCTTCATTAACAAACTCGACCGTGATATCCGTGACCCGATCGAACTGCTCGACGAAATCGAAGCGGTCCTCAAGATCAAGGCGGCGCCTATCACTTGGCCGATCGGTTGCTACCGCGACTTCAAGGGCGTGTATCACCTGGCTGGCGACTACATCATTGTTTACACCCCTGGTCATGGTCACGAGCGCACCGAGACCAAGATCATCGAGAAGCTCGACTCCGACGAGGCGCGCGCGCACCTGGGCGATGAGTACGAGCGCTTCCTTGAGCAGCTGGAGCTGGTTCAGGGCGCCTGCCATGAGTTCAACCAGCAGGAATTCCTCGACGGCCAGATGACTCCGGTGTTCTTCGGTACCGCGCTGGGCAACTTCGGTGTCGATCATGTACTCGACGCCGTGGTCGACTGGGCGCCGCGTCCGTTGGCACGGGTGGCCAACGAGCGCACCGTGGAGCCGGTGGAAGAGAAGTTCTCGGGCTTCATCTTCAAGATCCAGGCGAACATGGACCCCAAGCACCGCGACCGCATCGCCTTCATGCGTATCTGCTCCGGCAAGTACGAAAAAGGCATGAAGATGCGCCACGTGCGGACCGGCAAGGACGTGCGCATCGGCGACGCCCTGACGTTCTTCTCCTCCGAGCGTGAGCAACTGGAAGAGGCGTATGCAGGCGACATCATCGGTCTGCACAACCACGGCACCATCCAGATTGGCGACACCTTCAGCGAAGGCGAAACCCTGGGCTTCACCGGCATTCCGCACTTCGCCCCGGAACTGTTCCGTCGTGTGCGTCTGCGCGATCCGCTGAAATCCAAGCAGCTGCGTCAGGGTTTGCAGCAGTTGGCGGAAGAGGGCGCGACCCAGGTGTTCTTCCCCGAGCGCAGCAACGACATCATCCTCGGTGCCGTCGGTGTGCTGCAGTTCGATGTGGTGGCCAGCCGCCTGAAAGAGGAATACAAGGTCGAGTGCTCCTACGAGCCGATCACCGTGTACTCCGCTCGTTGGGTTGATTGCAGCGACAAGAAGAAGCTCGAGGAATTCTCCAACAAGGCTGTGGAAAACCTCGCTGTCGACGGCGGCGGTCACCTGACCTACCTCGCCCCGACCCGCGTCAACCTGGCCCTGATGGAAGAACGCTGGCCAGACGTGAAATTCCGCGCAACGCGTGAACATCACTAAGCTTCGACCAGAAACACCAAAAGCCCCGGTAGCGAAAGCGCCGGGGCTTTTTGTTGGCTGACTCCAATCCTCTGTAGGAGCGAGCATGCTCGCGATGAACGCAAGAACACCGCGGGGCATCAGGCCCCCAGCGTTATCGTTGACCACCATCGCGAGCATGCTCGCTCCTACAGGTGATCGCATTGCCCTGCGGATGCGGAATGTCAGTTGAATGGATGTTGGATGTGCCACCGCCTTCGCGGGCAAGCCCGCTCCCACAGGTTCCTTTGCCGGCCACAAAATCTGTGAACGACACAAAACTCTGTAGGAGCGAGCATGCTCGCGATGAACCAAAGAACACCGCGGGGCATCAAGCACCCAGCGTCATCGTTGACCACCATCGCGAGCAAGCTCGGCTCCTACAGATTGGTTGCGTGCAAATTGGAATAATCGTTATTCGAAAGCAATCTCTGCAAGCAGGGCATTTCCGCTGGGCCGTTAGCGTCCTATCTGGAGAACCGCGCTGTTCGGAACTAGATTTTATTCAGCGCCGGACTGGCATGCCTTGGTAGGAGGGAATCGGTGATGAACAGATTGTTTCGGGTTTTGTTGATGTTGAAGGTGCTGGTGATGCTGTCTTTCGGGACGTCGATGGCGTGGGCGGAATGTGAGGATCACGAGACGCAGGCATCGAGCGGGTCGGTGGGGCAGGCGGGGATGATTATTGCCGCGTCCGATTCCGAGGCGGGGGACAAGGGGCAGGGTGGCAGCGCGGGTGATGATGACTCGACCACCGATGAGCCGGATTCCGATGATCCGGATGAAGGCGATAGCCAGACGTAGGTAGCAGGTAAAAGAAAACCCCTTCTGCCTTGATTGATGCGCAATCGAATTGGAAGGGGCGGGGTGTACGCAAATCTAGTGTGGGAGCGGGCTTGCTCGCGAAGGCGTCGTGTCAGTCGACATTTGTGTCATCTGACACACCGCTTTCGCGAGCAAGCCCGCTCCCACATTTTTTCAGACCATATTCAGTCCGTGTTACAGGAACTGCTCCGCGTGGTGGCAAGCCACCTGGCGGTTGTCGAGCAGGCGCAGTTCCGGCACTTCAGCGCTGCAACGCTCGGTCGCGTACGGGCAGCGTTTGTGGAACGCGCAGCCCGGTGGCGGGTTCAGCGGGTTGGGCAGTTCGCCCACGATCTTGATTTTCGGCTTGGACGGATCCGGGTGGATGGTCGGCGTCGCCGAGAGCAAGGCCTGGGTGTACGGGTGCAGCGGACGGGCGTAGATGTCCTCTTTCGGACCGATTTCCACCGGGCGACCGAGGTACATCACCATCACATCGTCAGCCACGTGTTGCACCACGGCCAGGTTGTGGGAGATGAACACGTAACCGGTGTTGAACTCCTGCTGCATGTCCATGAACAGGTTCAGCACCTGCGCCTGGATCGACACGTCCAGCGCCGAGGTCGGTTCGTCCGCCACCAGCACTTTGGGTTGCAGCATCATCGCGCGAGCCAGGGCGATCCGCTGGCGCTGACCGCCGGAGAACATGTGCGGATAACGCTGGTAATGCTCCGGACGCAGACCCACCTGCTTCATCATCGCCTGAACTTTCTCGCGACGTTCCGCAGCGCTCAGGCTGGTGTTGATCAGCAGTGGCTCGGCCAGTTGATCACCGATCTTCTGCCGCGGATTCAAGGACGCATACGGGCTCTGGAACACCATCTGCACGTCTTTGCGCAGTTGCTTGCGCTGGGCCTTGTCGGCGCCGGCCACTTCCTGGCCGGCGATTTTCAGGGAGCCCGAGGACGGTTCTTCGATCAGGGTCAGAGCACGGGCCAGGGTGGATTTGCCGCAGCCCGATTCGCCCACGACCGCCAAGGTCTTGCCGGCTTCGAGCTCGAACGACACGCCGTTGAGGGCGCGCACGGTGGCGTGGCCCTTGAACAGGCCACGGGACACTTCGTAGTGACGGGTGAGGTCGCGGGCGGTAAGTACGACGGCCATTACGCCACCTCCTGGTTCAGCGGGTAGAAGCAGCGGGCGAGGCTGTTGCTTTTCGGGTCAAGGGCTGGACGCTGCGCGCGGCAGTTGTCCTGCACGTACGGGCAGCGCGGCGACAGCAGGCAGCCCTGTGGACGGTCGTAACGACCCGGCACGATGCCCGGCAGGGTCGACAGGCGCGAGGCGCCCAGGCTGTGCTCCGGAATCGCCTTGAGCAGCGCTTCGCTGTACGGATGCGCCGGGATGTCGAACAGTTGCGGCACCTGGCCGACTTCCACGGCCTGGCCCGCATACATCACGCACACGCGCTGGGCGGTTTCGGCCACGACCGCGAGGTCGTGGGTGATCAGCACCAGGCCCATGTTCTGTTCTTTCTGCAACGCCAGCAGCAGTTCCATGATCTGCGCCTGAATGGTTACGTCCAGTGCAGTGGTCGGTTCGTCGGCGATCAGCAGTTTCGGTTCACCGGCAATCGCCATGGCGATCGCGACACGCTGGCTCATACCGCCGGACAGTTGATGCGGGTAGGCGTCCATACGGCTGGCGGCGCCCGGGATTTCAACTTTTTCCAGCAGTTCGATGGCACGCTTGCGCGCGGCCTTGCCGGACAGTTTCAGGTGCAGGCGCAGCACTTCTTCGATCTGGAAACCGACGGTGTAGCTCGGGTTCAGCGCGGTCATCGGGTCCTGGAACACCATGGCCAGGTCCTTGCCGACGATCTGACGACGCTGACGGTTGCTGAGCTTGAGCATGTTCTGGCCGTCGAAGCTCAGGGAATCGGCAGTGACGATCCCCGGGTGCTCGATCAGGCCCATCAGCGCCATCATGGTCACGGACTTGCCGGAACCGGACTCGCCAACGATGGCCAGGACTTCGCCCTTGTCCACTTTCAGGTCGAGACCGTCGACGACTGGCGTGGCGTTCTTGTCGCCGAAGCGAACGTTGAGATTCTTGATTTCTAGCAATGACATTGGAATCTCCTCAGGCGGCGTTCTTGAGTTTCGGGTCCAGCGCGTCGCGCAGGCCGTCACCCATCAAGTTGATTGCCAGCACGCTGAGCAAAATGGTCAAACCAGGCAGACTCACTACCCACCAGGCGCGTTCGATGTAGTCGCGGGCCGAGGCCAGCATGGTGCCCCACTCAGGGGTTGGCGGTTGTACGCCAAGGCCGAGGAAGCCCAGGGCGGCGGCATCGAGAATCGCCGAGGAGAAGCTCAAGGTGGCCTGAACGATCAGTGGCGCCATGCAGTTGGGCAGCACGGTCACGAACATCAGGCGCGGCAGGCCGGCACCGGCCAGGCGCGCTGCGGTCACGTAGTCGCGGTTCAGCTCGCCCATCACCGCGGCGCGGGTCAGACGTACGTAGGACGGCAAGGACACCACGGCGATGGCGATCACGGTGTTGATCAGGCCTGGGCCGAGGATGGCGACAATCGCCACGGCCAGCAGCAGAGAGGGCAGGGCCAGCATGATGTCCATCAGACGCATGATGGTCGGGCCGATCATTTTCGGGAAGAAACCGGCGAACAGACCCAGCAGGATCCCCGGGATCAGCGACATCACTACCGACGACAAACCGATAAGCAGCGACAGGCGCGAGCCCTGGATCAGACGCGACAGCAAATCACGACCCAGTTCATCGGTACCCAGCAGGAACTGAATCTGCCCGCCTTCCAGCCAGGCTGGCGGGGTCAGCAGGAAGTCGCGGTACTGCTCGCTCGGGTCATGGGGGGCAACCCATGGGGCGAAGATGGCGCAGAAAATCACCAGCAGCATGAACAGCAGGCCGGCGACGGCGCCCTTGTTCTTGGCGAAGGCTTGCCAGAATTCCTTGTACGGTGACGGATACAGCAGGCTTTGATCCGCGGCAGGTGCGGCGGTGGCTACTGAGGAAGTAGTTGGAGTGCTCATGAATATTGACCTCAGCGCTGATGACGGATGCGTGGGTTGGCAAAGCCGTAGAGGATGTCCACTACGAAGTTGACCAGGATCACCAGGCAAGCGATTAACAGGATGCCGTTTTGTACGACTGGATAGTCACGGGCGCCGATGGCTTCGATCAGCCATTTGCCGATGCCCGGCCAGGAGAAGATGGTTTCGGTCAGGACCGCACCGGCCAGCAGAGTGCCGACTTGCAGGCCGACCACGGTCAATACCGGAATCAGTGCGTTACGCAGGCCGTGGACGAATACCACGCGCGCCGGCGACAGGCCCTTGGCCTTGGCGGTACGGATGTAGTCCTCGCGCAGCACTTCGAGCATCGACGAACGGGTCATCCGCGCGATCACCGCCAGCGGAATGGTGCCCAGCACGATGGCCGGCAGGATCAGGTGGTGCAGGGCGTCGGCGAACGCGCCTGGCTCGTCAGCCAGCAGCGTGTCGATCAGCATGAAGCCGGTGCGCGGCTCGATGTCATACAGAAGGTCGATCCGCCCGGATACCGGGGTCCAGCCCAGGGACACCGAGAAGAACATGATCAGGATCAGGCCCCACCAGAAGATCGGCATCGAATAGCCCGCCAGGGAGATGCCCATCACCCCGTGGTCGAACAGTGATCCTCGCTTGAGTGCCGCGATCACCCCGGCCAGCAGGCCCAAGATGCCGGCGAACAGCAGAGCGGCCATGGACAGTTCCAGGGTCGCGGGGAAGAGGGAAGTGAACTCGGTCCACACGCTTTCACGGGTACGCAGGGATTCACCCAGATCGCCGTGGGCCAGTTTGCCGACGTAGTCCAGATACTGGGCATACAGCGGTTTATTCAGACCAAGGCGTTCCATTGCCTGAGCGTGCATTTCGGGATCGACCCGACGTTCTCCCATCATGACTTCCACCGGATCGCCCGGGATCATGCGAATCAACGCGAAAGTCAGCAACGTAATGCCGAAGAACGTGGGGATCAGTAACCCCAGTCGGCGGGCAATAAAACTAAACATCGTGGGTTGTACCTCATCAGCCGGTTAGGCGTGCCCGGCAGGCCTGGGTCAGGCGTGCCGGGAGTTTTCTTATTTACTTCACCTGGGTGGTGGCGAAGTTATTCGTGGTGAGAGGGCTAATGTGATAGCCCTCTACGTTGTTGCGCATTGCGGTGAACATTCTAGTGTGCGCCATGCTGATCCATGGCTGGTCCTGATTAAAAATAACCTGAGCCTGTTCGTACAGTGCTGCACGCTCGGCCGGGTCGGTCTTTTCCCGGGCCTGATCGATCAGGGCCTGGAATTTGTCGTTGCACCAGCGTGCATAGTTTTCGCCGTTCTTGGCCGCTTCGCAACTGAGCATAGGCGTAAGGAAGTTATCCGGGTCGCCGTTATCGCCCGCCCATCCGGCGGAAACCATGTCGTGCTCGCCGTTTTTCGCGCGCTTGAGCATTTCGCCCCATTCCATCACGCGGATGTCGATCTTGATCCCGACCTTGGCCAGGTCCGCCTGCATCATTTGCGCGCCGAGCATCGGATTGGGGTTGGTCGGGCCGCCGCCATTGCGGGTGAACAGAGTGAAAGTGGTGCCTTCCGGAACGCCGGCTTCCTTGAGCAGGGCGCGTGCCTTGTCCAGGTCGCGGGCCGGGTTTTTCAGGGCGGTGTTATAGCCCAGCAGGGTGTCCGGGTACGGGTTGACGCCGACGGTGGCGTTGCCCTTGCCGAACAGCGCGTTGACATAGGCTTCCTTGTCGAAGGCGATGTCGATGGCTTTGCGCACCCGCACGTCGCTCATGTACTTGTGCGTGGTGTTCATAGCGATGTACGAAACGGTCATCGCGTTCAGTTCGTCGACCTTCAGCTTTGGATCTTTCTTGATGCTCGGAATGTCATCGGGCTTGGGATACAGCGCGATCTGGCATTCGTTGGCCTTGAGCTTCTGCAGGCGCACGTTGTTGTCGGTGGCGATGGCCAGGATCAGCGAGTCGGCCGGTGGCTGGCCGCGGAAGTAGTCCGGGTTGGCCTTGAAGCGAACCTGGGCATCCTTGTTGTAGCGCTGGAAGACAAATGGACCGGTGCCGATCGGCTTGCTGTTCAGATCGCCGGTCTTGTTGGCCTTGAGCAACTGGTCGGCGTACTCGGCGGAGTAGATCGAGGAGAACGCCATGGCGATGTCTGCCAGGAACGGCGCTTCCTGACGGGTCAGGGTGAATTTGACCGTGTTGTCGTCGACTTTCTCGACGCTTTTGAGCAGTTCCTTGAAGCCCATGCTTTCAAAGTACGGGAAGCCCACGCTCGAGAGTTTGTGCCATGGATGGTTCGGGTCCAGCTGGCGCTGGAAGCTCCAGACCACGTCGTCGGCATTCATGTCGCGGGTCGGCTTGAAGTATTCGGTGGTGTGAAACTTGACGCCTTTACGCAGGTGGAAGGTGTAGCTCAGGCCGTCATCGCTGATGTCCCAGGAATCGGCCAGCGCCGGAATCACATCGGTGGTGCCGGGTTTGAAGTCCGCCAGGCGATTGAAGATGGTCTCGGCCACCGCGTCGGCTGTGACTGCAGTGGTGTACTGGACCATGTCGAAGCCTTCGGGGCTGGCCTCGGTGCAAACCACCAGCGGCTTGGCCGATACGCCAACCGCGACACTCAGCAAGGCGGCCGCGATGGCCGCACGTAGGGGAAGCATTTTCATCAAGAACCCTCTGCAATCGGTTAAAGGACAAAAGCCGAACGGCCGATTCCTCGTGGAATCAGCCGTTCGGCCGGTGCATTACAGGATGTTGAACGGGATGGTGGTCACGAGACGGAACTCGTTGATGCTGCCATCAGCCTGGTTGTCGCTGGCGCGGTGAGCGGTGTAGGTCGCGCGAATAGTGGTGGCCTTGAGCGGACCGCTCTGCACGGCGTACGAAGTACCGATGCCGTATTCGTAGTGGGTTTCGCCATCCATCGACTGAATGCCGTCGTAACCTTTGCCGGCCACGCCACCGTTGCCGGTGTAGTGAGTACCGTCGATGCCCCAGCCGCGAGCCTGATAGATGTTGAACTTCAGGCCCGGGACGCCGTATTCGGCCATGTTCAGGCCATAGGCGATCTGGAAGGACTTCTCGTTCGGACCGTTGAAGTCCGACAGCAGGGAGTTGGCCAGGTAGATACCGTTGGTTTCGTGCAGGTAGTCGAAGTACTCGTTACCGTTCACTTCCTGATACGAGAAGGTCAGGCTGTGAGCCTGATGGGTCAGACCGAGCGACAGGGAGTAGGTGTCGTTGTCGATGTCGCCGATCAGCTTCTTACCTTCGTCCTGGGTTTTGTAGTAGTTCAGGCCGGTGGTCAGGCTCAGTACCTGGCTGTCGCCCAGTACGTGAGTGGCGCCGAAGTAGTACTGGTTCCAGATATCTTCAGCCTGGGTGGCCCAGAGGCTGGTGGTCAGGCTGGCGAACGGCGTGTAGGTGATACCGCCGGTGTAGACGTGATCGGTCTCGACGATGCCGTTGGCGTATTCGGTGCGGAATTTACGCTGGCTTTCTTCGGTACGCGGTGAGTTGCGGTCGAAGGTGGCCAGGTCGAATTGCAGGTTGTTCAGCTCTTCGCTGTGGATCGCCACACCCTCGAAGCTCGAAGGCAGCGCACGGTTACCGATGACGTCGACCATCGGGCTGCTGAAGTTCATGCGACCGGCGGTCAGCGTGGTGTTGGAGATGCGAGCCTTGACGTTGGCCAGGCCCAGCTTGCTCCACTGGCCGACAGCGTCGCCGCCTTCACGGGTCAGGGTACGGTTGTTGCCAGCGCCTGGACGAGTGCCCGGTGCGCCACCGTTGTTGGACGCCAGGTCCTTGCGGTCCTGATCCAGGGCGATGGCGTTGTAGGCCGCCACTTCGGTGCTGAAACCGACGGTGCCTTCGGTAAAGCCCGAGTTGTACTTGACGATGGTGCCCTGAACCCAGTTGATACGACGATCAGTCGGGGTCGATACGCCGTCTTTCTTGTAGGAAAACGTGCCGCCGCGCTTCAGTTGTTCGTTGGCGTACCAGTTACGGGTAGTGCCGCTGATCGACTGGCCTTCGAGGAAGCCAGTCGCTTCCGCCTGGGCACTTTTCTCGTTAACAGTTACCGGCGTAAACGCCTGGCTTTGGGTTTCAGCGTAAGCCGTTGCGGTCACGCTGCTGATGGCCAGGGCCAGTATCGCAGTGCTGCTCAGTTTCATGGGTGAAGCTCCTTACTTTCTTTTTTTAATGCCGGTCTTATTGGGTGATCCGGCTATTTGCTTTGGAACTCATTTACGCTTTGCAAACGTTTGCTCTGCGCCGAATAGGCGAATTACGGCAACAAGCTTGCGTGAGGGCGCATTGCGCCCCCAGCGTTTGGCTACACGGTTTTGTTATTTTTCGATGCTGACACCCGAGAAAACGTTGCGGCCGAACGGGCTGACCTTGAACCCTTCGACTTTGGCGCTCAACGGCTGGTTAACCGTCGAGTGGGCGACCGGCGTGATCGGTACCTGCTGCTTGAGGTACTGCTGCGCCTGTTTGTAGAGCTCGGTGCGCTGCTCGCGGTCAGTCACGACCTTGGCCTGCTTGATCAGCTTGTCATAAGCCGGATCGCACCACATGGAGTAGTTGTTGCCACCGATGGCATCGCAGCTATAGAGCGTGCCGAGCCAGTTGTCCGGGTCACCGTTGTCACCGGTCCAGCCGATCAGGCTGATGTCGTGCTCGCCGTTCTTGGTGCGCTTGATGTACTCGCCCCATTCGTAGCTGACGATCTTTACCTTCAGACCGATCTTGGCCCAGTCCGCCTGGAGCATTTCAGCCATCAGCTTGGCGTTCGGGTTGTACGGGCGCTGCACGGGCATGGCCCACAGGGTGATTTCGGTGCCTTCCTTGACGCCGGCGGCCTTGAGCAGTTCCTTGGCCTTTTCCGGGTTGTAGGCGGCGTCCTTGATGGTGTCGTCATAGGACCACTGAGTCGGCGGCATGGCGTTGACCGCCAGTTGGCCGGCGCCCTGGTAAACGGCGTTGAGGATGCCTTGCTTGTTCACCGCCATGTCCAGCGCCTGGCGCACTTCGAGCTGGTCGAACGGCTTGTGGCGCACGTTGTAGGCGATATAGCCGAGGTTGAAGCCGGGTTTCTCGATCAGTTGCAGGGCCGTGTCGTTCTTCAGCGCAGGCACGTCGGCGGGGCGCGGGTGCAGGGTGATCTGGCACTCATCGGCCTTGAGCTTTTGCACACGTACCGAGGCGTCGGTGTTGATGGCGAAAATCAGGTTGTCGAGCTTCACGCGGCTCGGATCCCAGTATTGCTTGTTGCCGGTGTAACGGATGTTCGAGTCTTTCTGATAGCTCTTGAACACGAACGGCCCGGTGCCGATCGGCTTCTGGTTGATATCGCTCGGCTTGCCCTCCGCCAGCAGCTTGTCGGCGTACTCGGCGGAGAGAATGGCGGCGAAACTCATGGCGATGTTCTGGATGAACGCGGCGTCCACGCTGTTGAGCGTCATGACCACGGTCAGCGGCCCGGTCTTTTCGACCTTGGCGATGTTCTTGTTCAGGCTCATGCCGTTGAAATACGGAAATTCAGTCGGGTAGGCCTTACGGAAAGGTTGCTGCGGATCGAGCATGCGATTGAACGTGAAGAGCACGTCATCGGCATTGAAGTCGCGGGTCGGGGTGAAGTACTTGGTGGTATGAAACTTCACTCCTGGACGCAGGTGGAAGGTGTACTGCAGGCCGTCCTCGGAAATATCCCAACTGGTCGCCAGACCAGGTACTACGTTGGTCGCGCCCTTTTCGAACTCTGCCAGGCGGTTGTACAGCGGCTCGGCGGCGTCGTTATCGGTCGCGGTCGTGTACTGCGCGGTATCGAAACCGGCGGGACTGCCTTCGGAGCAGAACACCAGGCTGTTGTTGGCGGCCTGGCTCATGGAGGTGGCGGCCAACAGGCCGGTGCCCAGCAATGCGGATAAAACCAAGGTATGGCGCATGACGCTCCCTCTTGTTCAGTTTTTGACAATGAGCCTTCGTCCCGTCCGGGAACGTGCAGGCCTCACTGGTTTCAAGCCATTGACGTACAGCAGTAGTGACCGATGACCCACGCATGAGCTGGTCGGGTCTCGACGGTAAGAACCGTGAGCTCGGCAGTAAATACGAATAGTCCGAAAGACGTGTGGGAAAAGACGACGTGTCCTAGCTCGCTGCTGTAGGCAACAGACGATTAGGATGTAGGCGGTTTCCTGCTTTCTCGGTAGATAAAAGCAACGGCGACGTCAGAAACGTCGCCGTTGCAATACCTTACTTGCTGATGCCGACGCCGTAGAAGGAGTTCAAGCCAAATGGGCTGATCTTGAAGTCCTGCACTTCGGCGCGCATGGGTTGGAACACCGTCGAGTGCGCGATAGGTGTCATTGGAGTCTGATCTTTCAGGATGTGTTGCGCCTGCTTGTACAGTTCGGTGCGCTTGGCCTGATCCGAAGTGCGCTTGGCTTGTTTGACGATGTCGTCGAACGGCTTGTAGCACCACTTGGAGAAGTTGTTGCCTTCCAGCGAGTCGCAGCCGAACAGCACGTTCAGCCAGTTATCGGGGTCCCCATTGTCACCGCTCCAGCCAATCAGCATCGCCTGGTTCTCGCCACCCTTGGAACGCTTGATGTACTCGCCCCACTCGTAGCTCTGGATCTTGACCTTCAGGCCGATCTTGGACCAGTCGGACTGCAGCATTTCTGCCATCAGCTTGGCGTTCGGGTTGTAAGGACGCTGTACCGGCATCGCCCACAGAGTGATTTCGGTGCCTTCCTTAACGCCGGCTTCCTTGAGCAGCTCCTTGGCTTTCTCAGGATCGTACTTGGCATCCTTGATCGTGGTGTCGTAAGACCACTGGGTCGGCGGCATGGCGTTGACAGCCAGTTGGCCGGCGCCCTGGTACACGGAGTCGATGATCTGCTGCTTGTTGACCGCCATGTCCAGCGCCTGACGCACTTTCAGTTCGGCCAGCGGGTTCGGAACAGTCTGACCCTTGACCTGCGGCATCACGTTGTAGGCGATGTAACCCAGGTTGAAACCGGCCTGGTCAGGCAGCTTCAGGGCTTTGTCTTCGCGCAGCGCTTTCAGGTCGGCTGGTCGAGGAAACAGGGTGACCTGGCACTCGTTTTTCTTCAGCTTCTGAATACGAACCGACGGGTCGGTGGTGATAGCGAAGATCAGGTTGTCGATCTTGACGTCATCAGGCTTCCAGTAGTCCTTGTTCCCGGTGTAGCGGATGTTGGAGTCTTTCTGGTAGCTCTTGAACACGAACGGGCCAGTGCCGACCGGCTTCTGGTTGATGTCCGCAGCCTTGCCGTCCTTGAGCAGCTGCGCTGCGTACTCGGCGGACTGGATCGAGGCGAAGCTCATTGCCATGTTCTGAATGAACGCGGCATCGACGTCTTTGAGCGTGAATTTGACAGTCTTGTCGTCGACTTTCTCGATATTGGTGATGTTGGTGTCCATCCCCATGTCGGTGAAGTACGGGAATTCGGTCGGGTACGCCTTACGGAACGGGTCATCCTTGTTAATCATGCGATTGAAGGTGAACAGCACGTCGTCGGCGTTGAACTCACGAGTCGGCTTGAAATACGGGGTGGTGTGGAACTTGACACCGTCACGCAGGTGGAAGGTGTAGGTCAGGCCGTCGGAGGAGACGTCCCAGCTGGTTGCCAGGCCAGGAATAACGGCGGTGCCGCCACGCTCGAACTGAGTCAGGCGGTTGAACATGGTTTCTGCAGAGGCGTCGAAGTCGGTTCCGGTGGTGTATTGACCTGGATCGAAACCGGCCGGGCTCCCTTCGGAGCAGAACACCAGGTTAGTCGCAGCTTGAGCGAACGGTGCACTAGCCAACAGGCTGGCGCCGACTAAAAACGGAATGACCGCTTGTTTGAGCATGGTGGCCTCATGATTTGTTGTCATTTTTTGATTTTGAGGACGACCTCGTGAGTCGTGCCTGCGGATACTTATGCAGGGGCCATACCCAATGCAAGTCGCAGAGCGTTTATAAGCCTTAAACGGTGGCACGGACGTACCTTAATGTCGCATATGTGTAATTTTTGACGCATTTGACCGTTTGCGAGGCGTTTTTGCGGTGCTTTCAGTGCACGTTTTTGGTGCGAAAAAGCATTGGGTTGCCCGTGGGCGGGGCGTGGGTGTTACCTATCTAAACCCGGTCCTGTGGGGCTGAATCGGAGTGGTTATCGTTGCACCAATTCCGGTCTTTGCCGGTGGGTTGTACCAAGTGCAACTAATGTCGTTTTTTGGGGTTGAACTGCCCGTCCCGAGATTGAGCATAGACGCAGTCTGCAGAAAAAAAGGCGATCACCCTGCGGTAATCGCCTTTTTTGTATGCCGCTACCGAATCAGGGCATCAGCACTTCGATCGAGCCGTCAGCTGTCATCGAGACCTGGCTGGTGCCGGCTTCGACTTCCGGTGTTACCGGAGCCGCATCCATGCCGGCGGCCTTCATCATCATCGGTGCGCGCATGTACGGTTGCGGGAAGCCGTTGCTGTTGAAGTTCAGATTGACGATCTTGTAGCCCTTGCCGCCCAGAGCGTCGGTGGCCAGTTGGGCGCGGGCCTTGAACGCGGTCACGGCTTCCTTGAGCAGGGTGTCCTCGCTGGCCTTGCGGGTTGGCGTGGCGATGGCGAAGTCCATGCCGCCCATTTTCAGGTCGGTGAGCAGTTCGCCGGTGAGTTTCGACAGGGCGGCGAAGTCGGTGCTTTCCATGCGCAGTTCGGCGCGCTCACGCCAGCCGGTGATCTTCTGGCCCTTGGCATCGTAGATCGGGTAGCTGTTGCGGCTGCCTTGGCGCAGGGTGATGTCCTTGACCTGTTTTGCCTGGGCCAGCGCCTTGTTCATGGTGGTGCTGATGTCTGCGGCAAGTTTGGCCGGGTCCGTGTTCTGCTCTTCGGTGTAGAGGGTCACGATCATCAGGTCGCGAGCCACTTCCTGGCTGACTTCGGCGCGCAGGGAAATCTGATTGTAATGAAGTTCGTCGGCGGCCAGGGCCGGGAGGCTGGCGACGGTGCCAAGGCTCAGGGCGAGAAGGGCGGCGCTGCGGCGGAATGTGTGCATGAAGGCTCCTAAAGATGATACGCAGGAAATAGTCCGTGCCTGCGTGAAACCATCAGACTCTAGCTTTATTGATCCGGTTCGCACAGTTACAACTTCTATACATGTGTATATGGCCCCTGTAGGAGCGAGCACGCTCGCGATGGGCTCCCATTCACCGAGGGGTGTCAGGAAGCCAACGTCATCGTTGACGACCATCGCGAGCGTGCTCGCTCCTACAGTGGGTTGGGCGGCACCAACGGGGCGTGTGGCGCTTTGCCGCACTTTTGCCTGTCAGCCCCCGTGCTTGGTTATACTCCCAGCGATTCGCCTGGAGCGCTCATCAGGAGAGCTCATGCTCGTCCCTCTTCAAATCACTTCCGCCACTCGCCAGAACCTTTGGAGGCTGACATTCATCCGCATCCTGGTCCTGGCTGCTCAGGCTGGCTCCGTGGGCCTGGCCTACTGGCTCGAACTGCTGCCGCTGCCGTGGTTCCAGCTGGCCGCGACCCTGGCTTGCTCGATGCTGCTGTGTGCCTTCACGGCGGTTCGCCTGCGCACCAGTTGGCCGGTCACCGAGCTTGAATACGCCGTGCAACTGGCCTGCGACCTGTTTATCCATAGCGCCTTGCTGTATTTCTCCGGTGGCTCGACCAACCCATTCGTCTCTTATTACCTGGTGCCGCTGACCATCGCCGCGGTGACGCTGCCCTGGCGCTATTCGGTGATTCTGTCGGGCATCGCGCTGACGATGTATACCCTCCTGCTGGCGCGCTTCTATCCGCTGCAAACCTTCCCGATCGCCCGGGAAAACCTGCAGGTCTACGGGATGTGGCTGAGCTTCGCCCTGGCGGCGGCTGTGATCACTTTCTTCGCCGCGCGCATGGCCGAAGAATTGCGACGTCAGGAAGAACTGCGGGCCATTCGCCGCGAAGAAGGCCTGCGCGATCAGCAGTTGCTGGCCGTCGCGACCCAGGCCGCCGGCGCCGCCCACGAGTTGGGCACGCCACTGGCGACCATGAGCGTATTGCTCAAGGAGATGCGCCAGGACCATCACGACCCGATGCTGCAGGATGACCTGAGTGTGCTGCAGGATCAGGTCAAGCTCTGCAAGCAGACCTTGCAGCAGCTGGTGCGCGCCGCCGAGGCCAATCGCCGTCTGGCGGTGGAAATGCAGGACGTTACCGACTGGCTCGACGAAGCGCTCAATCGCTGGCACCTGATGCGCCCCGAGGCCAGTTACCGCTTCCAGCGCCTGGGCCAGGGCACGGTGCCGCGCATGGCGCCGCCGCCGGACCTGACCCAGGCGTTGCTGAATCTTTTGAACAACGCCGCCGACGCCTGTCCCGAAGGGCTGCAAGTTACCCTGGACTGGAATCCCGAAGATTTGACCATCAGCATCCGCGACCACGGTGCCGGTGTGCCGCTGGCCATCGCCGAGCAGATCGGCAAGCCGTTTTTTACCACCAAGGGCAAAGGTTTCGGCCTGGGCCTGTTTTTGAGCAAGGCCAGCGTGACACGCGCCGGCGGCTCAGTGAAACTCTATAGTCATGAGGAAGGCGGCACGCTCACCGAGCTGCGTCTGCCCCATGGCGCACGAGGAGACGAACATGAGTGACGACATCCAGGTTGAAGGCGAAGAGCTGCCGCATTTGCTGCTGGTCGACGACGACGCGACCTTTACCCGGGTCATGGCCCGCGCCATGGCTCGCCGCGGTTTTCGCGTGAGCACCGCCAGTTCCGCCGAAGAAGGCCTGATCCTGGCCCAGGGCGACCTGCCGGACTACGCCGCGCTGGACCTGAAGATGGACGGCGATTCCGGCCTGGTGCTGCTGCCCAAGCTGCTGGAAATGGACCCGGAAATGCGCGTGGTGATTCTCACCGGCTATTCGAGCATTGCCACCGCTGTGGAGGCGATCAAGCGCGGCGCCTGCAACTACCTTTGCAAGCCGGCCGACGCCGACGACGTGCTCGCTGCGTTGCTCTCCGAACATGCCGACCTCGACAGTCTGGTGCCGGAAAACCCGATGTCCGTGGACCGCCTACAGTGGGAACACATTCAGCGCGTGTTGACCGAGCACGAAGGCAACATCTCCGCCACCGCCCGCGCCCTGGGCATGCACCGCCGCACACTGCAGCGCAAACTGCAGAAACGTCCCGTTCGCCGCTGAACCTGCGCTGAACAGATGCGGGTCGTTCCTCGCGACAATCCGAACCGATCATCTATGATCGGTTCGTGCCTGTACTTTTTCCTATCGAGCCTTATCCATGAATCAGAACGCTGAATATTCCGCGGTCAACGATGCTGTGCGCGGGCAGTTTTTTCGCAAGGTCTGGGCGATCATCACGCCCTACTGGCGCAGCGAAGAGAAGGGCAAGGCCTGGACGTTGCTGATCGCGGTGATCGCGCTGTCGCTGTTCAGCGTGGCGATTTCGGTGTGGATCAACAGCTGGTACAAGGATTTCTACAACGCGCTGCAGCAGAAGGACGAAGCGGCGTTCTGGAAGCTGATCCTGTACTTCTGCGGCATTGCTACCGTGGCGATTCTCGGCGCGGTATATCGGCTTTATCTGACGCAGATGCTGACGATCCGCTGGCGTGCCTGGCTCACGGAGAAGCATTTTGGTCGCTGGCTGGCGGACAAGAACTACTACCAGCTGGAGCAAGGCGGCTACACGGATAACCCGGACCAGCGGATTTCTGAAGACCTCAACAACTTCACAAGCGACACCCTGAGCCTGGGCATCGGTCTGCTGCGCAATATCGTCAGTCTGGTGTCTTTCTCGATCATCCTCTGGGGTGTCTCGGGCAGCATCGAACTGTTCGGTATCACCATTCCCGGCTACATGTTCTGGGGCGTTCTGCTATATGCCGTGGTGGGCAGCTGGCTGACTCACCTGATCGGTCGTCGTCTGATCGGCTTGAACAACCGCCAGCAACGCTTCGAAGCGGACCTGCGTTTCTCCATGGTGCGCATTCGCGAGAATGCCGAAAGCATCGCGCTGTACAACGGCGAGCCCAATGAACATCGCCGCTTGAGCAATCGCTTCTCGATGGTCTGGCACAACTTCTGGGACATCATGCGGGTGTCCAAGCGCCTGACGTTCTTCACTTCCGGCTACGAACAGGCCGCGGTGATTTTCCCGTTCATTCTGGCTGCGCCGCGATACCTGGCCGGCAAGATCGAACTGGGTGAGCTGATGCAGATCAGCTCGGCGTTCGGCAATGTCCAGGACAACTTCAGCTGGTTCATCAGCGCGTACCAGAGCCTCGCTTCGTGGCGCGCGACCTGCGATCGTCTTCTGAGCTTCCGCCAGGCCATGACCGACAATGAGCAACGGGCACCGGCCATCGATGTGCAGAATCAGGGCGATGCATTGAAGGTGCACAACCTGGGCCTGGATCTGGCCGATGGTCGTCATCTGCTGACCAATGCCGACATGACCGTGGAGGAGGGCGAGCGCGTGATGCTAAGCGGTCGTTCCGGCAGCGGCAAATCGACGCTGTTGCGGGCCATGGGGCATCTATGGCCGGCGGGGCATGGCAGCATTCGTCTGCCGGCGGCGCGATACCTGTTCCTGCCGCAAAAGCCTTACCTGCCGATCGGAACGTTACGTGAGGCGTTGAGTTATCCACAAGCCGGCGACACCTACCCGAACGAGCGTTACGAGCAGGTTCTGGAAACCTGTCGCTTGCCGCATCTGATCGGGCGCCTGGACGAGGCCAATCACTGGCAGCGCATGCTGTCGCCGGGTGAGCAGCAGCGACTGGCCTTCGCCCGTGCGCTGTTGTACGCACCGCAGTGGCTGTATATGGACGAAGCGACTTCGGCGATGGACGAGGAAGACGAAGCGACGCTGTACCAGGCATTGATAGACGAGCTGCCGGGATTGAGCATCGTCAGCGTCGGCCACCGCAGCAGCCTCAAGCGCTTCCACCCGCGGCATGTGCGGATCGACAACGGGCATTTGGTAGATCAGACCGTGACTGCATAGCTCGAACCCCTGTAGGAGCGAGCTTGCTCGCGATGGTCGCCAACGATGACGCTGGCATCCTGACACCCCGCGGTGGTCTGGAATCCATCGCGAGCAAGCTCGCTCCTACAGGGAGAGGGGTGGCACAGTGGTGATCGTACAACCGCGTTGAGCTATGATGCGATTTCATCCGATTCTTCGAGACAGATGTTCATCATGGAAAACCCGAACGACGCACCACGCCTCCCTCGCAAGCGCCGCAGCCTCGCTCAGGAACTGGTGACGGTGCTGTCCGAGCAGATCCGCGACGGTCACCTCAAGCGCGGCGACAAGTTGCCCACCGAGTCGGCGATCATGGATGCCCATGGCGTCAGCCGCACCGTGGTGCGCGAGGCGATTTCCCGTCTGCAGGCAGCCGGCCAGGTGGAAACCCGCCACGGCATCGGCACCTTCGTGCTCGACACGCCGAGCCCGAGCGGCTTTCGCATCGATCCGGCCACCGTGGTCACGCTGCGTGACGTGTTGGCCGTTCTGGAGCTGCGCATCAGCCTCGAAACCGAATCCGCCGGCCTTGCCGCGCAACGCCGCAGCGCCGAGCAATTGGGCCTGATGCGCGCGGCGCTGGATGCGCTGAACGAAAGCGTCGCCCACGCCAGCGATGCCGTGGCGTCCGACTTCCAGTTCCACTTGCAGATCGCTCTGGCGACCGGCAACCGCTACTTCACCGACATCATGACCCACCTGGGTACCAGTATCATCCCGCGTACCCGCCTGAACTCCGCGCGCCTGGCCCATGACGATCAGCAGCACTACATGAATCGCCTGAGCCGCGAGCACGAGGAAATCTACGAGGCCATCGCCCGCCAGGATTCCGATGCCGCCCGCGCCGCCATGCGCCTGCACCTGACCAACAGCCGCGAGCGGTTGCGTCATGCCCATGAAGAGGCTGAGGCGCAGCGGGGGTAGTGTTTGGCCTCTGGTTGTTTGTTTTCTGACAGATC
>NZ_JAIQWX010000043.1 GCF_020164475.1 Pseudomonas sp. REP124
TCAGGCACAAAAAAACCAAATGGAATGAGCAATTTTCCGCTCACCCTCCCTCCAATATAAGCGGATTTCCGCTCATCAAATCTCCCCACCCCCTCTAAACCGGCCCTCTCCCCCTTGGCACAGCTCCTGCTATAGCCCCTGCAGGCCGCGTTCGCACGCGCTCCACAAAAACAACTAAACGAAGGATCCTTCAATGGATAACTCCAATACCCTGCCCCTTGGGTCGGCCGCCGCGCCGGTCAAAGAAAGGACCACTGCCAGTCGCATCAAATCGATCTTCAGCGGTTCCGTCGGCAACATGGTCGAGTGGTATGACTGGTACGTCTACGCCGCCTTCTCGCTGTACTTTGCCAAGACCTTTTTCCCTGCCGGTTCCTCAACCGCACAGCTGATGAACACCGCTGCGATTTTCGCCGTGGGCTTTTTGATGCGTCCGATCGGTGGCTGGCTGATGGGCCTGTACGCTGACCGTGCCGGTCGCAAAAAAGCGCTGATGGCGTCGGTGTACCTGATGTGCTTCGGTTCGCTGCTGATCGCCCTGAGCCCTGGCTATGAGAGCATCGGCATCGGCGCGCCGATCCTGCTGATTTTCGCCCGCCTGCTGCAGGGCCTGTCGGTCGGTGGCGAATACGGCACCTCCGCCACTTATCTGAGCGAGATGGCGACCAAGGAGCGTCGCGGCTTCTACTCCAGCTTCCAGTACGTGACCCTGATTTCCGGTCAGCTCATCGCGCTGGCGGTGCTGATCATCCTGCAACAGGTTCTGACCACCGAAGAGCTGTACGCCTGGGGCTGGCGCATTCCGTTTGCCATCGGCGCACTGTGTGCCGTGGTCGCGCTCTATCTGCGTCGCGGCATGGAAGAAACCGAGTCGTTCGTGAAGAAAGACAAAGCCAAGGAAAGCGCGATGCGCACCTTGCTGCGCCATCCGAAGGAACTGTTGACCGTGGTCGGCCTGACCATGGGCGGTACGCTGGCGTTCTACACCTACACCACTTACATGCAGAAATACCTGGTGAACACCGTCGGCATGAGCATCTCCGACTCCACCACCATTTCCGCCGCCACGCTGTTCCTGTTCATGTGCCTGCAACCGATCATCGGCGGCCTGTCGGACAAGATCGGCCGTCGTCCGATCCTGATCGCCTTCGGCGTGCTGGGAACGATCTTCACCGTACCGATCCTGATGACCCTGCACACCATCCAGACCTGGTGGGGTGCGTTCTTCCTGATCATGGCCGCGCTGATCATCGTCAGCGGCTACACCTCGATCAACGCGGTAGTGAAAGCTGAACTGTTCCCTACCGAAATCCGCGCCCTGGGCGTCGGCCTGCCGTACGCACTGACCGTATCGATCTTCGGCGGCACCGCTGAATACATCGCCCTGTGGTTCAAGAGCATCGGTATGGAAACCGGCTACTACTGGTACGTCACCGGCTGTATCGCCATTTCGTTGCTGGTGTACGTCACCATGAAGGACACCCAGAAGCATTCGCGGATCGTTACGGACTAAGTCCAGCCGCGCTTCACCAAAAGGGGCAGACCGTCGGGGGTCTGCCCCTTTTTTGTATCTGGAATGCCTGTATGAAAATTCCTTAATCCCCATGGAAGGCGGATTAATCACGAGTTAATGCCCGCCCTCCATCCTTGATCCTGCCTGATCGATTAATTGCCCTTCGCTCACTCAATGTTTGAAAGCGAAAAAGGCCGACGGCCTTAATATCTAATTAATCGATTGTTACTACCATTATTTTGCGCTTTTTAATCAGTTTAATTGGCGTAGCATGAAACCCATGCCCAAGACACAAAACGCCAAAGAATCTGGAGAAATGAAAATGAAAACCAAACTGTTCCTCGCCATCGCCCTGTCCGTACTCGCCGCCAACACCTTCGCCGCCGACGGTTTCGACCGCACTGGCTCCGCCGTTGCAGCGGATGGCTATGACCGCACCGGTTCTGCCACTGTTGCTGCTGACGGCTACGATCGCACCGGTTCGGCTACCGTTGCTGAAGACGGTTACGACCGCACCAACGGCGCCACTGTCGCCGAAGACGGTTACGATCGCACCAATGGCGCTACCGTCGCCGAAGACGGTTACGATCGCACCAACGGCGCTACCGTCGCTGAAGATGGTTACGATCGCACCAACGGCGCTACCGTTGCCGAAGATGGTTACGACCGCACAGGTGGCGCGTCCATCAGCTGATTCACCTCGTGTGACAGCAAGCCCGGCTTCGGCCGGGCTTGGTCGTTTCTGGAGGGCTGAAAAAAGGACCTGTAGGAGCGAGCATGCTCGCGATGGACGTTAACGATGACGCGGGCTGCCTGAAACCCCGCGGTGCCCTTGCATCCATCGCGAGCATGCTCGCTCCTACAGGGGGATTTGATCGCTGGAAAAATGTCGTGCGGCCTTGCACCATGGGCGACTTGTGAACTCAAGGATTGCCCCATGCCCGACGACATCCACTTCTACGAACCCGCCCACGGCCACGGCCTCCCTCACGATCCGTTCAACGCGATCGTCGGCCCGCGCCCCATTGGCTGGATCTCTTCACAGGATGCCGAAGGCCGGTTGAACCTGGCGCCTTACAGCTTCTTCAACGCCTTCAACTACATCCCGCCGATCATTGGTTTTTCCAGCATCGGGCGCAAAGACAGCCTGAACAACATCGAGCAGACCGGCGAATTCGCCTGGAATCTGGCGACCCGGCCGCTGGCCGAGCAGATGAACCAGAGCTGCGCCAACGTCGGTCCCGAAGTCGACGAGTTCGAGCTGTCGGGCTTGACCCCGGTGGCCTCGAAAATCATTTCGGTGCCACGGGTAGCCGAAACCCCGGTGTCCTTCGAATGCAAGGTCACGCAGATCATTCAATTGCAGCGCGCGGACGGGAACGTGGTGCCGAGCTGGCTGATCCTCGGCGAAGTGGTTGCCGTGCATATCGCCAAATGGCTATTGAAGGACGGGGTCTACGACACCGCCGCGGCAGAACCGATTCTGCGCGGCGGCGGGCCGGCGGATTATTTCCAGCTGGGGCCTGAGGCGTTGTTCAAAATGTATCGCCCCGGGGCGAAGCGATGATTACCAGATCAGTCCGCCATCTTCGCTGACGCCCTTGAGGTGAGTCAGTTGCAAAGCCGCCGCTTCGTCGGCAGCCATGGCGGTCTTGAAGGTCTGCTCTTCCAGCAGTTTGTTGAAACGAGGCGCACCGGAGCCGTCGATGGCTTTGGTGGCGATCGCCGCGTAATACCCGCCTTCGCGGGGGACTACAGCCGATACGGCTTCGAAGTGTTCAAAGGCTTTGCGTGCCATGTCGCGCATCCTGGCTGATTGAGAATGCGCCATTAAACCCTCAACCCGCCAGTTTGTGTACCGCCGCCCCGGATTGACGCAAAGCATGCGCCTCCGACACGTCCTTGAAGGTGTGGAAATCCAGGCTGTTGACCACCAGGTCCTGCACCAACTCGGTAAACACCTCCATCGCCGGAGTACTGAAATACGCGGTCATGGACTGTTGATTGGTCCAGAAGCCGGACACCAGCCACAGGTCCGGATCACCTTGCGAATGCTGCAGGGCGAAACTCAGGCAGCCTGACGCAGCGCGGGACGGTTCGATCAGTGCGCTCAGGCGCACACCCAGCTCTTGCGAACGCCCGGCGCGTGCCCGGACAAAAGCCATATGACTGACGGGGATCTGCTTAGACATGTTCAATCCTCCCGAGGAGTTGCGTGGCAGCCTTGGGACGGGCTGCGACAGGATCAAAGGTTAAGGGGTGCTGCACCTGCGTCGTTAGTCGATTCCTGCCGCCGCGTTGCACGATCCTGCGAGCGTGTCGGGGCAACCTGTAAAAATATGTAAAACTCGGTCACCGTTACGTCACACGAGTTTCAAGCAAGTTTCGCCCTCTACCTCCTGCCATGTCAGGGCCGACTCACAAGCCCGTGCAGAATCAGGCAAGTATGAGGCAGGATGTGTCTACCGCTTTTGCTTGCACAAACTTAAGCTCGGCCCATTACCGATGCGTTAACGAGGATGCCAACGCATGTCGTCATTCGATCAGTTTCAAGCCCCGCCACCGGATGCCGAGATGGAAAAGCAGCGCGCGGAATTGGCGGCGATCATCCGGAGTCACACCGCCGAAGACGGCAATTACGCCACCGCTATCGGTTCGCTGTTCATGTCGCGCCACAGTCAGAACCACGAGTTCGCCCCGGTGCTCGCGCAACCGGCGCTGTGCATCATGGCCCAGGGCCGAAAGGAAGTGCGGCTGGCGGACGAGTACTTCAATTACGATCCGCTCAATTACCTGGTGGTCTCGGTGTCGATGCCGCTCAGCGGGCGGGTGGTCAATGTCACCGCCGCCGAACCGATTCTGGCCGTGCGGCTGGACATCGACCCGGCGGAAATCACCGCGCTGATCGCCGACGCCGGCCCCATGGGCGTTCCGGCCCGGCCGACCGGTCGTGGGTTGTATGTGGAACGCCTGGACAGCGCGATGCTCGATGCGGTGCTGCGCCTGGCGCGGTTGCTCGACACACCGAAAGACATCGCCATGCTCGCGCCGCTGATTCGCCGGGAAATCCTCTATCGCCTGCTGCGCAGCCAACAGGGCCACCGGTTGTATGAAATCGCCATCGCCAACAGCCAGAGCCATCGCATCAGCCAGGCGATCAAATGGCTCAATGGCAATTACGAACAGCCGTTACGCATCGATGATCTGGCCAAGGAAGTTAACCTGAGCGTGTCGACCCTGCACCATCGCTTCAAGGCGATGACGGCGATGAGTCCGTTGCAGTATCAGAAGCAGCTGCGCTTGCAGGAGGCGCGGCGGCTGATGTTGGCCGAAGGACTGGAGGCTTCGGCGGCGGGGTATCGGGTTGGGTATGAAAGCCCGTCGCAGTTCAGTCGGGAGTACAGCCGGTTGTTCGGGGCGCCGCCGTTGCGGGATTTGGCGCGGTTGCGGTTGTCGGTCTAACGGATTGCCTCCCCCTTGTAGGAGCGAGGCTTGCCCGCGAAGGCTATTTCGGATTCAACATTGATGTTGGCCGATATGACGCTTTCGCGGGCAAGCCTCGCTCCTACAAGGGGAGGTGGCGAGCATTACGCCCCAAGCACCCGACAAGCCCCAGCCGGCAAGGTCACCGACACCGGATGTCCAACGCCCAAACCAACCCCCTGATTCGGTGTACTCAGCGCCGTAAAGGTCACCCCGGAACATTCGACGGTGGTCTCGATGGTCGCACCGATATCCCGCACAAACGTCACCTTGCCCAGCAACCTATTCCCCGCCGAAGCCTGCGGCGCGGACAGTTGCAGATCCTCAGGGCGAATCAGCATCTTCACCTTCTCCCCCACCACAATGCTGCTGCAGATCGGCACCTGCAGAGCGTCGCCGCCCGGCAGGCTGACCTTGCCATCGCCCAGCGCCGTGGCCGGGAAGATGTTGCCGGAGCCGATGAAGTCGGCGACAAATTCGTTGGCCGGGTGGCGGTAAATCTCGATCGGTGTGCCCACCTGCTGCACCCGATGCTCACCCAGCACCACCACGATATCGGCCATGGTCATGGCCTCGCGCTGGTCGTGGGTCACCATGATGGTGGTGATGTTCAGGCGTTGTTGCAGCTGACGGATTTCCACCTGCATCGATTCGCGCAGCTTGGCGTCCAGCGCCGACAGCGGCTCGTCGAGCAGGAGAATTTTCGGGTGCGAGGCAATCGCCCGGGCAATCGCCACGCGCTGGCGTTGACCGCCGGACAGCTTGGCCACCGGGCGATCGATCATCGGCTTGAGCTGGATCAGTTCCAGCAACTCCACCACCCGCTTGTGCTGATCCGCCTTGCTGACGCCGCGCAGCTTCAGCGGATAGGCGATGTTCTCCCCCACCGTCATGTGCGGGAACAGCGCCAGGGATTGAAAGACCATGCCGAAGTTGCGCAGGTGCGCCGGGGTGTGGCCGATGTCTTCACCGTCCAGGCGGATCTCGCCACCGGTCAGGGATTCCAGCCCGGCGATCATCCGCAACAGGGTGGTTTTGCCGCAGCCCGAAGGCCCCAGGAAACACACCAGCTTGCCCTCGGGCAAATGCAGGTTCACATCGGTTACCGCGCAGGCCGAGCCGTAATGTTTCTCGACGTTTTCCAGAATCAGACCAGACATAAGAACTACCTCAAGAAATCAGAACGAAACGCCACCTTCACCAACCAGCTTCTCCAGCGCCCAGATCAGGACGAAGTCGATCAGCACGATCAGCACGGCAAACGAAAATACGGTGGGATCCAGAGACGACACGGTGCGGCTGTACATCCAGATTGGCACGGTCATGACGTCGATGGTGTAGAGGAAATAGGTCACGGTGAATTCGTTGAACGAGACGATAAACGCCAGCAGCATCCCCGCCAGAATCCCCGACTTCATCAACGGCACCACCACATCGACAATCGCCCGCATGGGCGAGGCACCGAGCATTTGCGCAGCTTCTTCCACTTCGGTGCCGATGGAGAGCATGGCTGCGGTGCAGTTCTTCACCACGAAGGGCAATGCGAGGATCACGTGGGCGATCACCAGCCGCGAGGTGGTCATGTGGAACGGCAGGCTGTCGAACACCAGCAGCAGGGCCAGGCCCAACACCACCATCGGGAACACCAGCGGCAGCGACATCAGTTGCAGCGCCACGGCCTTGCCACGAAACTCGCAGCGGGTCAGCGCATAGGCAGCCGGTACCGCGATCAGCGTGGCGAAGATCATGGTCAGGCACGACACCAGCAGGCTGGTGGCCATGGCCTGGCCGAGGCTCAGCACATCGCTGGCATCCGGCGAGACGAAGGTGTGCCAGGCGGCCTTGTACCACTGCAGGCTGTAGCTGGCGGGCGGGAAGTCGAGGTTCGACGAACCGCTGAACGACATGACGATCATGGTCAGGATCGGCAGCACCGCCAGCAGCAGGATGAAACCCGACAGGGTGCCGGCGAACTTGCCGGTCTCGCCGGGCAGCAGCGACTGGCGCTTTTTGATCAGGGTACTCATTGCGAAGCCTCCAGCATGCGCCGACGACGGCCAGTGATGTATTCGGACAGCGTCATGATCAACAGGGTGGTGACGATCAGCACCACACCGGCGGCGGACGCGGCGGGCCAGTTCATCAGCGGGGCGATCTGGTCATGCACCATCACCGCCAGCATCGGCACGCGACGGCCACCGAGCAGCAGCGGCACCACGAAACTGCTGGCGTTGTAGGCGAACACCAGGGTCGCGCCGGTGATGATCCCCGGCAGGCTCATCGGCAATACCACTTGGCGGAACACCTGAAAGCGGCTGGCGCCGAGGGTGGCGGCGGCTTCTTCGTAACTGCGGGCGACGCCGCGCATGGCGCTGGCAATCGGCAGTACGGCCAGCGGGAAGGCGGTCTGCACCAGGCCCATCAATACGCCGTTCTGGTTGTACAGCAGCATGATCGGTCGCTTGATCAGGCCCAGGCCCATCAGCGCCTGGTTGAGCATCCCGCCCGGGCCGAGAATCACCAGCCAGCCGTAGCTTTGCAGCAGCAGGTTGACCAGCAGCGGCAGCAGCACCGCTGCGAGGAAGATTCGGCGCACAAAAGGCGAAGTCAGGCGCGACATGGTGTAGGCCACCGGGATCGCCAGGACTACGGCGATCACCGCGCTGATCAGCGCCAGACGCAGGGTCAGCAGCAGGGATTTGAGGTAGTAGGGTTCGAGCAGTTGGGCGTAACTGGCCAGGCTGAACCCGGACCATTCCGCACCCTTGGTGCCCACGCTCATGCGCAGTACCAAAAGGCTCGCGGCAATCAGCACACCCAGAAACAGCATCGACGGCGTGAGGAAAAACCAGGCACGGGCCGTCGGCGAAACACCGCGAGCGGCGCGCACGGGAGCGGCACTCACCGGATGGATCAGAGGTTGGTGTTCCATAGCAAGGGTCTCGTCAATGGAAAGCAATGGCTGACACAAGACTCGAAACCACATCGTCCCCGTGTGGGAGCGGGCTTGCTCGCGAAGAGGCCGTGTCAGTCGACATCAATGTTGAATGTCATACCGCATTCGCGAGCAAGCCCGCTCCCACATTGGATTTGTGGCGATAACGAGGCTTGTGTTCGTCACTCGATCAGGAAGAAAAGATTTCCGTGTAACGACGAATCCATTGGTCATGCACGGTCGCCAGGAAGGCGTTGTCATGCATGATCGCCTTCTCGGAGATCTGTTCAGGCGTGAGGATGAACGGGCTCTTGCGCGCTTCGGCGGAGATGATCGCCTTGGCGTTGACCGGGCCGTTGTAGATGTCTTCGGCCATCTTGCCCTGCACCAGCGGGTCCAGGGAGTGGTTGATGAAGGCATAGGCCAGATCGGTGTCGCCCGGACGGTTTTTCGGCATCACCGAAAGCATCAGGTCGGTGTAGAAACCTTCCTTCATGCCGAAGGTGGCGCCCAGGCCGTAGTTCGGGTCGCGGATCTGTTTGGGGAAGAAGGCCGGTGCGTACAGGCCGCCCATGTCCAGGGAGCCGGTGCGGAACAGCTCGGCGATCTGGTTCGGGTTCTCGCCCAGGGTCACCACGCGGTCCTTGAGCTCGGCGAGCTTCTTGAAGCCAGGTTCGATGTTGTGCTCGTCACCACCGGCCAATTTGGCGGCGATGATGATCAGGTCCATGGCCTCGGTCCAGTTCGGCGGCGGCAGGAAGATGTTCGGCGAAAGCTCGGCGTCCCACAGGGCGGCGTAGCTGTCCGGCGTCTCTTTGATGGTGCGGGTGCTGTAGACCAGGCTGTTGCACCAGAGCAGGTAACCGATACCGTGGCCATTGGCGCCGGTGCGGTATTTCTCCGGTACGTCGACCAGGTTGGGAATGCGGTTGAGGTCGGGTTTTTCCAGCAGGTCGGCGGCGGCCAGACCTTCGGCGCCGACACCGGCCAGGGTGATGATGTCGTACTGCGGACGATCACCGCCGGCCTTGAGTTTGGCGACCATTTCCGAAGTGCTGCCGGTGCGGTCGGCGACGACCTTGCAGCCGTACTTGTCTTCGAAGGTCGCGGCGATGTTGCGCAGTGCGGCAAGTCCGGTGTCATCGGACCAGGTCAGTAGGCGCAGGGTCTTGCCGGCAAAGCGGGTATCGCTGGCGCTGGCCTTGATGAACGGCATGCTCATGGCGGCCGCGGCAACCGAGGCGACGCCTACGGTTTTGATGAATTGACGTCTGTTCAGATCGTGCTCGCCCATTACGGACTCCCATTATTTTTGTAAGTATGAGACTGGTAGCAACCGTGCATCTGTGCGTCGAGTCAGCCTCTTCGGCCCCTGTTCTTGGGGGCCTTGGCTGAGCCGGCGGGTTCATCCTGAGGTCGTGCAAAACACCTGACTATCGATAAAAACTCATTGGAGCCATGACGGCAGTGCATGCCTCACAAGGAGGCATGCGACGCCCGTTTTCGTGCCGTCAGACGGCGCGCACCACGTGCTTTATTTCCTGGAACGCCTGCAAGCCCCACGGCCCCAATTCGCGGCCGATACTGCTCTGCTTGTAACCACCCCAGGCGGTCTGCGGGAAGATCACCTGCGGGGCGTTGATCCACACCAGGCCCGCCTGCAAGGCGTTGGCGACGCGATCGGCCGTCTCTGCATTGCCGCTGACCACACTGGCGACCAGGCCGAACTGGCTGTCGTTGGCCAGGGCGATCGCCTCGGCTTCGGAGCTGAAACGGCGCACGCAAATCACCGGGCCGAAGATCTCTTCACACCACAGCGCACTGTCCAGGGGCACGTCGGTGAAGACCGTCGGCTGCAGGAAATAACCGCGCGGCAGATCCACCGGACGGTTGCCGCCGCACACCAGTTTCGCACCCGCACTCAGGCCGCGATCGATGTGACCGAGTACGCGCTGGTACTGCGCCTGGTTCACCAACGCGCCCATCTCCACGTTCGGATCGAACGGGTCGGCCACGCGAATGGCTTCGGCGCGGGCCTTCAGACGGGTCATGAATTCATCGGCCAGTTCATCGGCGACCAGCGCGCGGCTGGTGGCGGAACACATCTGCCCGGCGTTGAAGAAACCACCACCGCAGGCCACTTCCACCGCCAGTTCGATGTCGGCATCGGCCAGCACCAGCAGCGAGGATTTGCCGCCCAGTTCCAGGCTCACGCCTTTCACGGATTCCGCCGCGCGCTGCATCACCTGCACGCCCACCGCGTTGCTGCCGGTGAAGGAAATCTTGGCGAGGCGCGGGTCCGCCGACAGCGGCGCACCCACGGCCAGGCCAGTGCCGCAGACCAGGTTGAAGACACCGGCCGGCAAGCCGGCTTGCGCGATGATCGTTGCCAGTTCCAGCTCCGGCAGCGGCGTCACTTCCGACGGCTTGAGCACCACGCAGCAGCCGGCGGCCAGGGCCGGGGCGAGTTTCCAGGCGGTGGTGACCATCGGGAAATTCCACGGCACGATCAGGCCGACCACACCGCAGGGCTCGCGGCGCAGGCGGGCGCTGAAGTCATCGCTCGGCAGTTCGACGTTGCTGTCCTGTTTCGCATCCAGCCCTTCGGCCAGACCGGCGTAGTACTCGAAGGTGGCGATCACGTCATCGACGTCGATGGCCGCTTCGAATTGCGGTTTGCCGTTGTTGCACGACTGCAGGTGCATCAACTGTTCGCGATTGGCTGCGACACCGGCAGCGATCTTGCGCAGAATCGCGCCGCGCTCGGCACCGCTGGTTTTCGACCAGTCAACGAACGCTCGGGTCGCCGCGCTGACGGCCTGCTCGACCGCGGTTTCATCACCGCCGACAACGGTGGTCAACAGCGCTTCGGTGGCCGGGTTGATCACCCGCAGGTGTTCACTGCCGGCGGACCATTTGCCGTCGATGTACAGGCCATCCAGCGTCGTAGGAAAACTCATTTCGACACCGCCTGGGTCCAGGTCGCCTGGTCGATTTCGATCAGGGTCGGGCCCTGGCGATCGGTGGCGGCACGCAGGGCGCTGCGCAACGTGTCGACGTTGCCGACAGCTTCTGCCGCGCAGCCCAGGGCCTTGGCCACACCGATGAAGTCCGGGGTGTAGATGTCGACGCCCACCGGCTCGATGGCGCGGTTGACCATGTACTTCTTGATCTCTTCGTAGCCCTGGTTATTCCACAGCAGGACGATCACCGGAGTGCGCGCTTCGACGGCGCTGGCCAGTTCCGGCAGGGTGAACTGCAGGCCGCCGTCACCGATCAGGCACACCACCGGTGGACGCGCGCCGTTTTCAACGCTGCCACCGAGCCAGGCGCCAATCGCCGCCGGCAGGGCGTAACCGAGGGTGCCGTAGCCGGTGGACGAGTTGAACCAGCGGCGCGGACGCTCCGGGTTGAACGTCAGGTTGCCGGTGTACACCGGTTGAGTCGAATCGCCGACGAAGACTGCGTCCGGCAATTCGTGCAGGACGGTCTCAAGGAAACGGGTCTGGGCCAGGGTCGGCGCATCCCAGTTCGCGGCCAGTTCTTCACGCAGACGGGCGGCGCGTACCTGGCCCCAATCGTTGCGGCGTTCGGCCAGTGGTTTGTGCGACAAGGCGCTGAGCAAGGCCTGGGCGGCGTTGCGCGAATCGGCGACCAGGGCCACGTGCGGCGGGTAGTTGCGCACGGTCTGGTCCGGGTCGATGTCGACACGCAGCAGCTTGCCGGGAATCTCGAAACCACCGGCGAAGGTCACGTCGTAATCGGTCTCGGCCAGTTCGGTGCCGATGGCCAGAACCACGTCGGCCTCGGCCACCAGCGCACGGGTCGCTACCAGGCTCTGGGTGGAGCCGATCAGCAGCGGGTGAGCGGATTCGAGCATGCCCTTGGCGTTGATGGTCAGTGCCACCGGCGCGTCCAGCAGTTCGGCGAGCTCGGTCAGCTCGGCGGCGGCATCGATGGCACCGCCACCGGCGAGGATCAGCGGACGCTGGGCGCCGGCCAGCAGCTCGGTCATGCGGCTCACGGCAGATGGTGCGGCACCGGCGCGGTCGATGTTGACCGGCAGGCTGGCCAGCAGGTCATCGGCTTCCTCAACCAGCACGTCCAGTGGAATCTCGATGTGCACCGGGCGCGGACGACCGGCCTGGAACAGGGCGAAGGCGCGGGCCAGCACACCCGGCAATTCCGAGGCCGACATCAGGGTGTGGGAGAACGCGGCGACACCGGCACACAGTGCGCTCTGGTTCGGCAGCTCGTGCAGCTTGCCGCGACCGCCGCCCAGCTGATTGCGCGTCTGCACGCTGGAGATCACCAGCATCGGGATCGAGTCGGCGTAGGCCTGGCCCATCGCCGTGGTGATGTTGGTCATGCCGGGACCGGTGATGATGAAGCACACACCTGGGTTGCCGCTGGTACGGGCGTAGCCGTCGGCCATGAAGCCGGCGCCTTGCTCGTGACGTGGAGTGACGTGGTTGATGCTCGAACGGGCCAGCCCGCGGTACAGCTCGACGGTATGCACACCCGGAATGCCGAACACCTGCTCGACTCCGTAACCTTCGAGTAACTTGACCAATACTTCGCCGCACGTCGCCATCTGTATGCCCTTCTTGTTCGTTTGAGACGCCGGGCCTGCGCAGTGTTTATGATGAATTGGCAGGTCCAGGGATGGCCTCATTGAACGGGCGACACGTAGCCCTAACAATGGATAAAAAGTCATACTAGCCATGTCCTCACGTCATACCTTGGATACCAATGAAACGACTGCCTCCCCTGCCGGCCCTGCACACCTTCCTGATTACCGCGCAGTGCTGCAATTTCACCCGGGCCGCCGAACAGCTGCACATCACCCAGGGCGCAGTGAGCCGACAGATCGCCGGGCTGGAAGATTTTCTCGGTTATGAATTGTTCGTTCGTCAGGCCCGTGGACTGGATCTGACGGCCGAAGGCAAGGATTGGCTGCCACGGGTGCAGCAGATTTTCGGCCTGATCGACGAGGCCGTGGAACAGGTCGGCGAGAAGCGCGAAACCCTGCAACTCAAGGCCCCGACCTGCGTCATGCGCTGGTTGCTGCCGCGTTTGCTGCAATGGCAAAAGGAGCGGCCGGACGTACCGGTGGAATTGACCACTACGGTCAAGCACGGGGTCGATTTTCATCGCGAGCAATTCGATGCGGCGGTGATGTATGGCGCCCCACCCGACAGTGCGCTGGAGTCGCAATTGCTGTTCGATGAGCAACTGACGCCCGTGTGCTCGCGGCCGATGCTTGAAGGATCGCTCGCATTACAGACGCCGGATGACTTGCAAAAGCACCTGCTGCTGCACCCCACTCGCGATGAACGGGACTGGAAGGCCTGGCTCAAGGCGGCGGATGTACACCTGACCAACGTCAGCAAGGGCCAGCATTTCGAAACCCTGGACCTGGCCATGTCGATGGCGTCCCAGGGCACCGGCGTGGCGATTGGCGACTGGTCGCTGATCGGCGATGACCTGAGTGCCGGGCGGCTGGTCATGCCTTTCGATTTGAAGGTGAAAACCGGGCTGGCCTACTACCTGGTCTTCCCGGAAAAACCTGCACCTTCGGCGAAACTGCGGGAATTGATGGGGTGGTTGGTGGAGCAGGCTCAGGCGCGGTGAAATGGTGCTTTGCCTGTCAGGCCGCCATCGCGGGCAAGCCCGCTCCCACAGGTTTTGCGCCGGTCACACATTTTTCATTCGACACAAAACCTTGTGGGAGCGTGGCTTGCCCGCGATGGTCTTTAACGATGACACGGGGTATCAGATGCACCCTGTCCGGTGTTTTCAGTAACCGACAGTGAAACGCTGACGCGAGTGCTTCGGCGCTTCGATTTCATCCAGCATCGCGATCGCATAATCGGCAAAAGTGATCCAGCTGCGCCCTTGGCTGCTCACCAGCAAACCATCCTTCCCGACCCGGAATGTCCCGGTGCGTTCACCCTCGACAAACTCCGCCGACGGCGACACAAAGGTCCAGTCCAGATCCCTTTCCTGACGCAGGTTCTCCAGGAACACCGCCCCCGCGCCCGCCTCGGCCTTGTAGGCCTCGGGGAAGCCTTCGCTGTCGATCACCCGCGTGCCGTCGGGCAGCAACAGTGACCCGGCACCGCCCACCACCAGCAGGCGTTTGACCCCGGCGGCCTTCACCGGCCCGATCACGGCGCTGGCGGGCAGCGTGGCGAAATGCGCTGCGCTGATGACCACGTCATGCCCGGCGACGGCTGCTTGCAACGCGGCGCCATCCAGCGCATCGACCGCCTTGCTGACCACGCCTGCACGCTGACCGATCTTCGACGGATCACGGGCGATGGCGGTGACACTGTGACCGCGACGCAGGGCTTCTTCCAGCAGTTGGCTGCCGGCACGGCCGGTGGCACCGATGATTGCGATTTTGCTCATGACTCTCTCCAGTGGATTGAACATCGATTGCTTGTGTAGGAGCTGCCGAAGGCTGCTTCTACACAGATCAAGGGCAACAGCGGGTTACCACTTCATCTCGCCCTTCGCGACTTTGGCGCTCAGCTCCAGAGAGCTTTCTTCGCCCAATTTCGGATAGCGCTTTTTCATGGCCGCGATCAGCGCCGCGGAATCCTTGGCCTTGGCGGTTTCTTCGTCGAAGGCCTTGATGTAATCCGCGGTGAACTTCACTGCCGCCAGGGAACGGGCGCTGTTACCGAGGTAATGACCGGGCACGACGGTTGTCGGCTTCAGGGTTTCGATGGAATGCAGCGTAGCCAACCAGTCGACATGGGACTGCGGTGTCTGGGTGTCGGCCATCCACACGTGGATGTTTTCTGCCACCACCACACCGCCGAGCACCGCCTTGATCGACGGAATCCACACGAAGCTGCGATCCGGCTGTTTGCCCTCGAGCCCCACCACCTGCAACTTCTGCCCTTCGAGCATCAGGCTGTCGCCCTCGAGCACCTCGGGCACGATGGTTTTGGTCGGCACATCGGCGCCCATTTTCGGCCCCCAGAACGCCAGCTTGCCGTCGACGGTGTGCTTGATGTGGTCGACGGTCGGCTGCGAGGCCAGCACCTTGGCCTTGGGGAATGCGGCGGTCAGGGTGTCGAGGCCGAAGTAGTAATCGGGATCGCCATGGCTGATGTAGATGGTGGTCAGTTGCTTGCCGCTGGCGCGGATTCTCTCCACCAACTGCTCGGCCTGGGATTTGCCGAATTGCGCGTCCACCAGGATCGCGTCCTTGTCGCCGCTGACTAGCACCGAGGTCACCGGGAAGATCGCCTTTTCGCCGGGGTTATAGACGTCCAGGGTCAGCGTCGATGCGCTGGCGTGGGCGGCGAAAGCCAGGGCCGCTGCAGTCAGCAAAATACGCTTGATAGAAGAGATTCCGATCATTTGTTGCTCCGTAGTCCAAGAAGATCGCCACTCCCCCTGTAGGAGCGAGCATGCTCGCGATGCACCCGAGAACACCGCTGGGTGTCAGGCTGCCAGCGTCATCGTTCACGACCTTCGCGAGCGTGCTCGCTCCTACAGGATCGGGGAATGAGGCAGAGCTTAGTTGCCCGGATCGATACAAAAAATGCGATGCTCAGACATAGTTTATTTCTGAAATCGGGCAAATCATGGATCGTCTACAAGCAATGCGGGTGTTCGTCACGGTGGTCGACCTGGGTAGCCAGTCGGCCGCCGCCGAGCATCTGGAGCTGTCCCGGCCGGTGGTGTCCCGCTATCTGGCGGAGCTCGAAGACTGGGTCGGCGCACGCCTGATGCATCGCACTACGCGCAAGTTGAGCCTGACCGCCGCCGGCAGCGAAACCCTGCCCCGTTGCCGGCAGATGCTGGAGTTGTGCAACGATTTGCAGGCTGCGGTCAGCGAACCGGAGGATGCGCCGCGCGGCCAGTTGCGCATCAGCGTCAGCACCTCCTTCGGTCAGGCGCAACTGGCCGATGCCATGGCCGCTTATGTGAAGCGCTACCCCGGTGTCAGCATCGACATGCAGATGATCGATCGCACGGTGAACCTGGTGGACGAGCGCATCGATCTGGCGATTCGCACCAGCACCGAACTGGACCCCAACCTGATCGCCCGGCGCCTGACCGTGTGTCGTTCGGTGATCTGCGCCTCACCCGCCTACCTGCGCGAGCACCCGGCACTGCAAAGGGTCGAGGACCTGAGTAGGCACAACTGCCTGACCCATTCCTACTTCGGCAAGAGCCTGTGGCATTTCGAACAGGACGGCGAGCAGGTTTCGGTGCCGGTGCAGGGCAACATCAGCGCCAACGAAGCCAGCACCCTGCTGCGCGCGGCGATGGCCGGGGCCGGCGTGGCGATGCTGCCGACCTATCAGGCCGGGGTGCATATCCACAGCGGCGAACTGGTGCGCCTGCTGCCGCAAGCCGAACCACGGCAGATGAACGTGTATGCGGTGTATGCCTCGCGCAAGCACATGCCGGCGGCGTTGCGCAGCTTGCTGGATTTTCTGGTGGAGAGATTTCCCGAAGAGCCTGCTTGGGATGCCGGCCTGTAAACACATCCGCCTGTGGGAACACATCCCCTGTGGGAGCGGGCTTGCCCGCGATGGCGGCATGACATTCAACACTGGTGTTGACTGAACCACCGCAATCGCGGGCAAGCCCGCTCCCACAAAGTGGTCCCACAGGGTTCATCAGTGTTCTGAATACCGCGTCACATGCACACCCCCAACACACTGGCAACTCGCCGCCCCTGACCTATGCTCAAGGTAATACCCAAGGGTATTCGTTCAGAGGTCTATGCCATGAACATCAGAACAAGAAGGTACCTCGCCATTTTCATCACCTGCGCGGTCACGCTCGGGCTTTATGGCGCGGCAGCCTGGCGCGTCGAGCAGTTGCGCAACCTGCCCCGTGACTACGCCAGCTGCAATTTCGAGCGTTGCATTCCCCACAACGCCACCCTCAACGCCCTGCGCTGAACGATCTTTCGAAGATCGCTTCAGCTCGGGTTGTCCTGATCGGCCTTCAAGCGGTCGCGGAATGCTTTGGGCGAGATACCGACACGGCGCCGGAACAGGCGCGTGAAGTTGGTCGGATCGGAAAAGCCCAACAGGTCGGACATTTCATAGATCGTCATGCTGGTGTAGGTCAGCAAGCGCTTGGCCTCCAGCAATTGCCGCTCGTGCATGATCTGCAACGCCGGCTGCCCCGCCAGTTCGCGGCACGTGCCATTGAGGTGCGACACGGAGATGCCCAGCCGATGGGCCAGGTCCTCGACCTTGACGTGTTGCCGGTAAGTCTCTTCCACCAGTTGAATGAAACCGTTGAGGTACTCCCTCGCCCGCTGCGGACGCTGGTTGGCGGTATGGCGCTGGATCACCTGGCGGCTGACCCAGACCATGATCACGCTGACCAGCGAATGCATGAGCATGTCCCGCGCCGGCTGATGGCTGGTGTACTCGGCTTGCAGCGCGGCGAACAGGCTATGCAGGTAATCGGCGTCCTGCGCGGCCGGATAGCTCTCGGCATGGGCCAGCGCATTCACCGAATGCCCGAGCTGCGCCTGCAGGTGAGCGATCAGGGGCGCGGCCAGGGTCACCACAAAACCTTCGACGTCCTCTGAAAAACGGAATCCATGCACCGACAGCGGTGGCAGGATCTGGATCGCCGGTTCCGTCAGATGCGTACGTTTGCCTTCGATTTCAAGCTCTGCCTGACCTTTGAATACGAAGAGCAACTGGCACAGATCGGCGTGGCGGTGAGGTTTGATTTCCCATTGATGTTCGCGGCTGCGTTTGGAGATGGTTTCACAGTGCAGCAAGTCGGGGGTCGGCCAATCCAGGCTTTCACCGTAGAGCTTGAACACTGGAATCGAAGGCAGGTCAGGCTTGTTCATCACTTCAATCCAGGCCTCGGAGTTGATGACGGGCGATAATCGCACCGATTGGCAGAATGTACAGGTATCGGCTCAGTTTTCACCTTCAATTGACAGACTCGCAAGTGAAAAATGCAAGCACTCGATCCACAAAAAACACTCACCGCCCCAGGTGGTGTAAAGCTTGCGAGACATAAAAATAATGAAAACGCTGAAAACTCAAGTTGTCATTATCGGCGCCGGTCCATCCGGACTTCTGCTCGGTCAGTTGCTGCACAACGCCGGCATCGACACCCTGATCCTCGAACGCCAGACACGCGACTATGTACTCGGTCGCATCCGTGCCGGGGTCCTCGAACAGGGCATGGTAGAGCTGTTGCGTGAGGCTCGTGTGAGTCAGCGCATGGACGCCGAAGGACTGGTCCACGGCGGCTTCGAACTGGCCCTCGATGGTCGTCGCGTACACATCGATCTGCAAGCACTCACCGACGGCAGGACCGTGATGATCTACGGCCAGACCGAAGTCACCCGGGACCTGATGGCCGCTCGTCGGGAGGCCGGCGCGAAGACGATTTACCAGGCCGCCAACGTCGTGCCCCATGGCATGAAAACCGAAGAACCTTTCGTCACCTTCGAGAAGGACGGCGAGTTGTATCGCCTGGATTGCGACTACATCGCCGGCTGCGACGGTTTCCACGGCGTGGCGCGGCAGTCGATTCCCGCCGAGTGCCTGAAGGTCTTCGAACGGGTCTACCCCTTTGGCTGGCTGGGGATTCTGGCTGACACCCCGCCGGTCCACGACGAACTGGTCTACGCCCGCCACGAACGGGGTTTCGCACTGTGCAGCATGCGTTCGGCCACACGCACCCGTTACTACCTGCAAGTCCCTGCCGAGGAGAAGGCCGAAGACTGGTCCGATCAGCGCTTCTGGGATGAACTCAAGACCCGCCTGCCGCAACCGCTGGCGGACAATCTGGTGACCGGACCGTCCATCGAAAAAAGCATCGCGCCGCTGCGCAGCTTTGTGGTCGAGCCCATGCAGTACGGGCGCATGTTCCTGGTCGGCGACGCCGCGCACATTGTCCCGCCCACGGGTGCCAAGGGCCTGAACTTGGCGGCGAGCGACGTCAGCACGCTGTTCAATATCCTGTTGAAGGTTTACCGCGAAGGCCGTGTCGATCTGCTCGAGAAATACTCTGAAATCTGCCTGCGCCGAGTGTGGAAAGCTGAACGGTTTTCCTGGTGGATGACCTCGATGTTGCACCGCTTCGAGGAGCACGACGCCTTCAGCCAGCGCATTGCCGAGTCGGAACTGGAATACTTCATCGACTCCGAAGCCGGTAGAAAAACTATTGCAGAAAATTACGTCGGGCTTCCTTATGAGGCTATCGAATAGCCTGCTACCGACTTACACTGGCGAGCATCCCCGCTCGCCCGTGCCTCGTGCGGGACTCTCACTGCCCGCAGGTTCTCCCGTGACCAATCTCAACCACCCCGAAACGCCCAAGCCCGCCATCCGCAGCGTATTGATCGCGCTGATGCTGGCGATTTTTCTCGGCGCCCTGGACCAGACCATCGTCGCCGTGTCGATGCCGGCCATCTCCGCCCAGTTCAAGGATGTCAGCCTGCTGGCTTGGGTGATTTCCGGCTACATGGTGGCGATGACGGTGGCGGTGCCGATCTACGGCAAGCTGGGCGACCTGTACGGGCGGCGCAAGTTGATGCTGTTCGGCATGGGCCTGTTCACCCTGGCCTCGTTGTTCTGCGGCCTGGCTCAGAACATGGAGCAACTGGTGCTGGCGCGGATATTCCAGGGCATCGGCGCCGGCGGGATGATTTCCGTCAGCCAGGCGATCATCGGCGACATCGTGCCACCGCGGGAACGGGGTCGCTATCAGGGTTATTTCAGCAGCATGTACGCAGTGGCCAGTGTGGCCGGGCCGGTCCTGGGCGGCTACATGACCGAATACCTGTCCTGGCGCTGGGTGTTTCTGATCAACCTGCCGCTGGGGCTGGGTGCGTATTGGGTGGCGCGACGCAATCTGGTGGGTCTGCCGATTCCACAGCGCAAACCGATCATCGATTACCTCGGCACGCTGCTGATGATCATTGGCCTGACCGCCCTGCTGCTCGGTATCACTCAAGTCGGACAGGGGCATTCATGGCGCAGCAGTGAAGTGCTGGGGCTGTTTGCCTGTGCGGTGGTGGTGCTGGCTGTTTTCGTCAGGCATGAGCGTCGAGCACGGGAGCCGTTGCTGCCGATGCACTTGTTCGCCAATAGCAACGCCCTTCTATGCTGGTGCACGATTTTCTTCACCAGTTTCCAGGCGATTTCGTTGATCGTGTTGATGCCACTGCGCTTTCAGAGCGTCACCGGCGCCGGTGCCGACAGTGCGGCCCTGCATCTGCTGCCGCTGGCGATGGGACTGCCGATCGGTGCTTATTTCGCCGGGCGTCGAACTTCCGTGACCGGTCGCTACAAGCCGCAGATTCTCGCCGGAGCGATCCTGATGCCAATCTCGATCCTGGGCATGGCCTTCAGCCCGCCCCAGGCTTTTTTGCTGAGCAGTCTGTTCATGCTGCTCAGCGGAATTTCTTCGGGCATGCAATTTCCCACCTCGCTGGTGGGTGCGCAGAACTCAGTGGATCAACGGGACATCGGCGTGGCGACCAGCACCACCAACCTGTTCCGCTCTCTGGGCGGTGCAGTGGGCGTGGCGTTGATGTCGGCGCTGTTGCTGGCGTTGCTGCAGGATTCGAGCTTCGCCCACCTGACCGGCTCGGCGCTGGTCGGTGAAGGACACTCGGGCAATGTCCTGCTGGACGGCCTGAACGCAGCGCCGGGTGATGCGCAGGATGCCTTGCGCGGCGAACTGCTGCTGACCTTCCGGGATTTGCTGATGGTCAGTGCGGGGGTGGCGTTGCTGGGGTTGGCGGCGGCGGTGGCGATGCCGAACAGGATGTTGCGGGGGCGGGAAGACAAGGTTCGATAGTTAAAGCGAGTCGCCTGCATTCGCGAGCAAGCCCGCTCCCACATTTGACCGCGCTCTTACATGGAAACGGAGTCGAAGGTGGGAGCGGGCTTGCTCGCGAAAGCGATTGATCGCAGATCAGCCTACTGCCGGGCGCGCAGCTGCTGCTGCAGATTCTGAATCTGCGCCTGAAGGGTGTTGATGTTGCGGGTCACCTGGCCACGGAAAGCGTCGAACTCAGCCGTGTTGGTCGAGCCCTGAGGCGTCGCCGGGCGGTTGTCCTGCTCGCTCTTGAGCACCACGATTTCCTGCTCCAGGCGCTCGATGGCCGCGCTTGGATTACCCTGCTTTTTCAGAGCGGTGATATCCGCGCCAAGGCTCTTGAGCTGGGCATCGAATTTATCGGTCTCCGCCGGGGCATTTTTCAGTGCGGTCAGTTCGCTGGTCACGGTTTTGAGCTGGGCCTGCAATTGCGCATTGGCGGCCTGCTGTTCGGCGTTCTGCGCGGCGGCCTGGGCCAGGCGCTTGTCCAGCTCGCTGGTCTGCGCGCTCATCTGCGCCAGTCTCTTGTCCAGATCCGAGGCCTGACCGGCCACGCCCTGTTGCTGCTGCCCTTGATCACGCAGTCTGGTTTCCAGCTGTTTGATCTGCAGCTTGAACGCTTCGCTATCAGTGGTGACGTTGGTCTGGCTGGCGACCACCTTGCCGGAAATGTCCTGCAAGCGCCCCGCCGCTTCCTCGCTGATCCGCGCGAAACTTTCCTGGGTCGCGACCAGTTGCTGCTCCATCAGCGAGATCTGCTGAAAGCTCCACCAGGCCAGGCCCGCGAAGGCAAAGAACAAGGCGCCGACCAGCGCCCACAGCGGCCCGGTGCTCGCGCCCTTGACCTTTACGACCGGTGCCGGCCGTGAGTGCACGGAATTGCGCGCGGTAACCGGATAATCATCATCGTCATCGAGGCTGTCGGCACGCAGGCTCGGTACATCGAAGTCGTCGTTGGCATCATTACGCATGGCTATTGAGTCAACCTCTATGAATCGGTGATGGCGTTGTGATGTGAGTATACCCCGCAACCGCCGCAACGATTGACCCTCAACCCCCAAGTCGGTTCAGTGTCGGGCCGATCAGCGGAACGCCTGGGCTTTCCACCAGGCGCAGAACTCGTCGAGGGCAGTCCACAGGCTGACCTTCGGGTCGTAGTCCAGATAATGCCGGGCGCGGCTGATGTCGAGGGTGAAATTTTTGTTCATCACCTGCATGCCCAGGCGCGACAGCGTCGGCTCCGGGCGCCCCGGCCACAGCTTGCAGGCGCCTTCATTGAGCGCCGCCACGGAGTAGGCCAGGCCGTAGGAGCGATAGCGCGTGACCTGCGGCACTTCCATCGCTCGCATCACGTAATTGACCACGTCCCACAGCGGAATCGGCGTGCCGTTGCTGATGTTGTAGGCACGGCCCAGGGCCGAGCCGCTGGCCAGCAGACTGCTGAGCAGGGCTTCGTTGAGGTTTTGCACGCTGGTGAAATCGACCTTGTTCAGGCCGTTGCCGACGATCGACAGGCGCCCTTTGCGCTGCATCTTCAGCAAGCGAGGGAAGATGCTCATGTCGCCGGCGCCGGTGACGAAGCGCGGACGCAGGGCGAGGGTTTCCAGACCGAACTCCTGAGCACCGAAGACCTTCTGCTCGGCCAGGTATTTGGTCGCGGCATAGGGATGCTTGAAGCGCTTGGGCACCTGCTCTTCGGTCAGGCCCAGATGATCGCGACCGTCGAAATAGATCGACGGCGAGGACAGATGCACCAGCCGCCGGACCCGCTGCTTCAGGCAGGCTTCGACCACGTTTTCGGTGACCTCGACATTGCTCTGGTGAAAATCCTGATAACGCCCCCACACCCCTACGGCTCCTGCGCAATGCACCACGGCCTCGACGTCGGCACACAGCTCGCGGGTAAACCCCGGATCGCTCAGATCGCCCTGGACGAAATCGGCGCCACGGCGCACCAGATGCTCCACCGCTTCGGCCCGGCGTCCGTTGACCCGCACATCCAGCCCCTGCTCCAGGGCGAAACGCGCAAAGCGTCCGCCGATGAAGCCGCTTGCGCCGGTGACCAGAATTTTCATGGACGATTCCTTGGGATACGGAAACAGCTACAAGCTGCAAATTGAATGATGATGCGCAGGCCTTCACTTGCCGCTTGCAGCTTGACGCTCACAGCTGCCCGTAGGGCACCAACCATTGCTTTGTCGCGCGCAGCAATTGATCGGTGAGTAACCCGAGCAACTGCCCGCCATTGCGCCAATGATGCCAGTACAGCGGCACATCGATCGGTTTATCTGGCAACAGCTCGCGCAAGATGCCGCTTTTCAGTTGGTCGCGAACCTGCAACTCGGGCACCAGTCCCCAGCCGAGTCCCGCTTCGGCCAGGCGCAAAAAGCCTTCCGACGAGGGGCACAAATGGTGTTCGAAACCGCCATCGACGCCGAGGGAGGCCAGGTAGCGATGCTGTAGAAAATCATCCGGGCCGTAAACCACCGCCGGGGTTCGCGCCAGTTGCTCGGCCCGTACACCATCGGGGAAATGCCGTTCGATAAAGGCCGGGCTGGCCAGTGCGCGGTAACGCATCGCCCCCAGCAACACGCTACGTGCGCCGGCCACCGGGCGCTCGCTGGCACACAGGCAGGCCGCCACTTCACCGGCGCGCATGCGCTTGAGGCCAACGGTCTGGTCTTCCACGACCAGGTCGAGCAACACATGCTGGTCGGCGCAAAAGTCGCCCATGGCTTGCGCCCACCAGGTCGCCAGGCTGTCGGCGTTCAGCGCGATGCGCAAGCGCTCGGGCAGCCCTTCTTCATCCAGCGCCGGCACCAGGCTTTGCAGATCCCGTTCGAGCAGGCGCACCTGCTGCACATGGTTGAGCAGGCGCCGGCCGATTTCCGTCGGCGATGGCGGCGTGCCCCGCACCAGCACCGGTTGCCCGACCCGCGCTTCGAGCAATTTGATCCGCTGGGAAATCGCCGACTGCGACAACCCCAGCACCTGCGCGGCCCGTTCGAAACCCGCCTGCTCGACCACGGCGGCGAGGGCGGAGAGCAATTTATAGTCGAACATCAGTTTTCCTAATGAGCGATCAGCAGTATTGGTTTTTCTTATACAGCCTTGTACCGGAGAATGGCCAGCAAGAACTCTCGAACAGGAAACACCCAAATGGCTGGCGAAACTTCATTGGCAACGCTGCTGCGCAGCATGAGCCCGCAACTCAATGCCGGCGAATACGTGTTCTGCACCGTGAGCGACGGGCAGTTGCCGGCGGGTCTGGAAATCATCGGCAGCTTTCGCGAGCAGGAAGGTTTGACGGTCATTCTCGAACGCTCACTGGCAGAACAGGCCGGCTTGAGCTTCGACTACGTCGCGGCCTGGATCACCCTGAACGTGCACTCGGCCCTGGAAGCCGTGGGCCTGACCGCCGCATTCGCCACGGCGCTGGGCCAGGCCGGCATCAGTTGCAACGTGATCGCCGGGTATTACCACGACCATCTGTTCGTCGGCCAGGCCGACGCCGAACGCGCCGTGGACGTGCTGCGCAAACTGGCAGCGAATGCGGAGTAATTATCATGTGGCAAAGCTATGTAAACGGCCTCCTGGTGGCCTTCGGCCTGATCATGGCGATCGGCACGCAGAACGCCTTCGTGCTGGCGCAAAGCCTGCGCCGTGAGCATCACTTGCCGGTGGCGGCGTTGTGCGTGATGTGCGATGCGATTCTGGTGGCCGCCGGGGTGTTCGGATTGGCCACGGTGCTGGCGCAGAACCCGACTTTGCTGGCGGTCGCCCGTTGGGGTGGCGCGGTGTTTTTGATCTGGTACGGCAGCCAGGCGCTGCGAAGGGCCTTTTCCAGGCAAAGCCTGCACCAGGGTGAAAACCAGACAGTGCGCTCCCTGCGGGCGGTGATGCTCAGCGCGTTGGCCGTGACCCTGCTCAACCCGCATGTCTATCTGGATACGGTGCTGCTGATCGGCTCTCTAGGGGCGCAACAGTCGGTGCCCGGGGCTTACGTGGTCGGCGCCGCAACTGCTTCGTTGCTGTGGTTCTTCACCCTGGCACTGGGCGCCGCGTGGCTGGCACCGTGGCTGGCCCGGCCGAGTACCTGGCGCATTCTCGACCTGTTGGTGGCGGTCATGATGTTCGCGGTCGCGTTGCAGCTGATCACGGCGGGCTGATTTATTTCCAACGTCTCTTTATTCCAAACCACTCTTTATTCCAAACAGCTCTGGAACCTCTATTCCACACAGTTGTTGCGTGGTTATGCCGCACCCCCGGTGCTATGATCCGACCCTGCGCCGCAAAGAGTACAAAACTCCCCGGCGCTAGTCTGGCCGCCCGTGATCGGCCTTGCGCTCACCGCACCTGACCTGATTAGGAGATCCACCATGGCTTTCGAATTGCCGCCACTGCCTTACGCTCACGATGCACTGCAGCCGCACATCTCCAAGGAAACTCTGGAATTCCACCACGACAAGCACCACAACACCTACGTCGTGAACCTGAACAACCTGGTGCCAGGCACCGAGTTCGAAGGCAAGACCCTGGAAGAAATCGTCAAGACTTCCTCGGGCGGTATCTTCAACAACGCCGCTCAGGTCTGGAACCACACTTTCTACTGGAACTGCCTGGCACCAAACGCCGGCGGTCAACCAACCGGCGCACTGGCTGAAGCCATCAACGCCGCTTTCGGTTCCTTCGACAAGTTCAAGGAAGAATTCAGCAAGACCTCCATCGGCACCTTCGGCTCCGGCTGGGGCTGGCTGGTGAAGAAAGCTGACGGCTCCCTGGGCCTGGCCAGCACCATCGGCGCCGGCAACCCGCTGACCAACGGCGACACCCCGCTGCTGACCTGCGACGTCTGGGAACACGCCTACTACATCGACTACCGCAACGTTCGTCCGAAGTACGTCGAAGCGTTCTGGAACCTGGTCAACTGGAAATTCGTGGCTGAGCAGTTCGAAGGCAAAACCTTCACGGCCTAAGCTTGAATGCCAGATGAAGAACCCGGCTTTTATGCCGGGTTTTTTTATGGCTGGAAGTGATCTGCTATCTGACCGGCCGCCATCGCGAGCAGGCTCGCTCCCACAGGGGAGCCCGAGGTACATCCGAAAGATTGAGGTCGTCTTTCAGGACGCCTTCGCGAGCAAGCCCGCTCCCACAGGGGTTTGGTGTACATCCGCGAGATCAGGTCGGCTACCAGGCCGCCATCGCTGGCAAGCCAGCTCCCACAGGTTCGTGCAGTAGAACGCGGAAAACCAACAGGTCGAGTGTCAGCTCGCCTCGAGCGCTTTTGATTTTGATCCACCCGCCCTTCGGCAGGCTGAGTGGAGGCGTTTATCCGGGGGTCAGGCGCGCAGCGCCGTGCGGCGAAGCCGCACACATCGAGAGGAGGTGCAGCGAAGCAAACCGGAGGCGATGCCCCCGGATGAATGCCGGAGCGAAGGGATCCCGAGCCTCAGCGAGGGACCGAACGTCGGGGCGAGACCTTTTGGTTCCTTTTGGGGCGTTTGCCAAAAGGGACTCGACCGTCAGGGCGAAACCGAAAGCGGCCGTTACCGAAGCATCGGATATACACCCAATTCAAAGAACACAACAAAACACACCCGAGCCCCAGACCGTCTACCATCAACCTAAAGGAAATTATCTCCCCGCCCCCTCAAGTTGAAGGACTCGACAACCGACACAGTACCCATCGAACCAATAATCCAGCATATCGGCCAAGCTGCAGGCAAAATCCCGCAAGGATGATTGACCCTTTGACTGCCATCTCGGGATTGCCAATACTCATGGCAACTTGATGCTACCCGCACGGAACAAGGAATTACCCTTTGAAGCTGGAACTCAAAAACAGCTTGTCGGTGAAGTTGCTCCGGGTCGTGCTCCTGTCGGCATTGATCGTCGGCGTGGTCTTGAGCTGCGCGCAGATCGTCTTCGATGCCTATAAAACACGCCAGGCCGTCGCCAACGATGCCGAACGGATCCTCGACATGTTTCGCGACCCGTCGACTCAGGCCGTCTATAGCCTGGACCGGGAAATGGGCATGCAGGTAATCGAGGGCCTGTTCCAGGACGACGCCGTGCGCCAGGCCTCCATCGGCCATCCCAACGAAGCCATGCTCGCGCAAAAATCCCGCGACCTGCAGCACTCCAACAGCCGCTGGCTGACCGACCTGATCCTCGGCCAGGAACGCACCTTCACCACCCAACTGGTGGGGCGTGGGCCGTACAGCGAGTATTACGGCGACTTGAGCATCACCCTCGACACCGCCACCTATGGCCAGGGTTTCATCGTTAGTTCGGTGATCATCTTCATTTCCGGCGTCCTGCGCGCCATGGCGATGGGCCTGGTGCTGTATCTGGTCTATCACTGGCTGCTGACCAAGCCGCTGTCGCGGATCATCGAGCACCTGACCGAAATCAACCCGGATCGCCCCAGCGAACACAAGATTCCACAGCTCAAGGGCCACGAAAAGAACGAACTGGGGATCTGGATCAACACCGCCAATCAGTTGCTCGAATCCATCGAACGCAACACCCACCTGCGCCACGAAGCGGAAAACAGCCTGCTGCGCATGGCCCAGTACGATTTCCTGACCGGTCTGCCGAACCGCCAGCAATTGCAGACGCAACTGGACAAGATCCTAGTCGACGCCGGCAAGCTGCAACGCCGGGTTGCGGTGCTTTGCGTGGGCCTGGATGACTTCAAGGGCATCAACGAACAGTTCAGCTACCAGACCGGCGACCAACTGTTGCTGGCCCTGGCCGATCGCCTGCGGGCGCACAGCGGACGCCTCGGCGCCCTCGCCCGTCTCGGCGGCGACCAGTTCGCCCTGGTCCAGGCCGATATCGAACAGCCTTACGAAGCGGCGGAACTGGCACAGAGCATTCTCGATGACCTGGAAGCGGCCTTCGCCCTCGATCACCAGGAAATCCGCCTGCGCGCCACCATCGGCATCACCCTGTTCCCCGAAGACGGCGACAGCACCGAGAAGCTGCTACAAAAGGCCGAGCAGACCATGACCCTGGCCAAGACCCGCTCGCGCAACCGTTATCAGTTCTATATCGCCAGCGTCGACACCGAAATGCGCCGTCGTCGCGAACTGGAAAAAGACCTGCGCGATGCCCTGACCCGCGATCAGTTCTACCTCGTCTACCAGCCGCAGATCAGCTACCGCGACAACCGCGTAGTGGGCGTCGAGGCACTGATTCGCTGGCAGCATCCCGAACACGGGCTGGTGCCGCCGGATCTGTTCATCCCGCTGGCCGAGCAGAACGGCACCATCATCGCCATTGGCGAATGGGTGCTGGATCAGGCCTGCAAGCAGTTGCGCGACTGGCATGACCAGGGCTTCAGCGACCTGCGCATGGCGGTGAACCTGTCCACCGTGCAACTGCACCACGCCGAGCTGCCACGGGTGGTCAACAACCTGCTGCAGATGTACCGCCTGCCGCCGCGCAGCCTGGAGTTGGAAGTCACCGAAACCGGCCTGATGGAAGACATCAGCACCGCCGCCCAGCACCTGCTCAGCCTGCGCCGCTCCGGCGCGCTGATCGCGATCGACGACTTCGGGACGGGCTATTCGTCACTGAGCTATCTGAAAAGCCTGCCGCTGGACAAGATCAAGATCGACAAGAGCTTCGTACAGGACCTGCTCGATGACGACGATGACGCGACCATCGTTCGCGCCATCATCCAGCTGGGCAAGAGCCTGGGCATGCAGGTGATCGCCGAAGGCGTGGAAACCGCCGAGCAGGAGGCCTACATCATCTCCGAGGGCTGCCACGAAGGTCAGGGCTATCACTACAGCAAACCGCTGTCCTCGCGGGAGCTGAGCCTCTACCTCAAGCAGGCGCAGCGCAGTAATGCCGCGATCTGGTAAATCCGCCCCGCCCCCTGTAGGAGCGAGCATGCTCGCGATGAACCCAAGGACACCGCGGGGCTTCAGGTTCCCAGCGTTATCGTTGACCACCATCGCGAGCATGCTCGCTCCTACAGATCGGTCTGAATAGGAAATATTTCCAAGAACAAGTCTTTACACATAATGCGAAAGATTTGCATTATGTCGCAGTTTTGCGCACCGAACGCGCCACACCACCCCCTCTCGAAGCAGGATGTTCGCCATGATTCGTATGCCTCTGGCTACCGCCAGTCTGTTGGCCATCGCAATTTCCCTCGCCGGTTGCGGTGAAGGCAAAGACAAAGAAAAAGCTGCCGCACCTGCACCTGCTGCCAGCACCGCTGCTGCCCCGGCTGCTCCAGCCGCCGCGCCTGCCGCTGCCGGCAAAGTCGATGAAGCCGCCGCCAAAGCCGTTGTCGCCCACTACGCCGACATGGTTTTCGCCGTCTACAGCGATGCCGAATCCACCGCGAAGACCCTGCAAACCGCCGTCGACGCCTTCCTGGCCAAGCCGAACGCCGACACCCTGAAAGCGGCCCGCGAAGCCTGGATCGCCTCCCGCGTTCCTTACCTGCAGAGCGAAGTGTTCCGCTTCGGCAACACCATCATCGACGACTGGGAAGGTCAGGTGAACGCCTGGCCACTGGACGAAGGCCTGATCGACTACGTCGACAAATCCTACGAGCACGCACTGGGTAACCCGGGCGCCACCGCCAACATCATCGCCAACACCGAAATTCAGGTCGGCGAAGACAAGATCGACGTGAAAGAGATCACCCCGGAAAAACTCGCCAGCCTGAACGAGCTGGGCGGTTCCGAGGCCAACGTCGCCACCGGCTACCACGCCATCGAATTCCTGCTCTGGGGCCAGGACCTGAACGGCACCGGCCCTGGCGCCGGCAACCGTCCTGCTTCGGACTACCTGGAAGGCGCAGGCGCCACCGGCGGTCACAACGAGCGTCGTCGCGCTTACCTGAAAGCCGTGACCCAACTGCTGGTCAGCGACCTGGAAGAAATGGTAGGCAACTGGAAGCCGAACGTGGCCGACAACTACCGCGCCACCCTGGAAGCCGAGCCAGGCGAAAGCGGCCTGCGCAAAATGCTGTTCGGCATGGGCAGCCTGTCCCTGGGCGAACTGGCGGGCGAGCGCATGAAGGTTTCCCTGGAAGCCAACTCCCCTGAAGACGAACACGACTGCTTCAGCGACAACACCCATAACTCGCAGTTTTACGATGCCAAGGGCATTCGTAACGTCTACCTGGGCGAGTACACCCGCGTCGACGGCACCAAGATGACCGGCGCCAGCCTGTCGTCCCTGGTCGCGAAAATCGACCCGGCCACCGACACCGCGCTGAAGGCCGACCTGGCCAACACCGAAGCCAAGATGCAGGTCATCGTCGATCACGCCAACAAGGGTGAGCACTACGACCAGCTGATCGCCGCCGGCAACACCGCTGGCAACCAGATCGTGCGTGACGCCATCGCGTCCCTGGTCAAGCAGACCGGTTCGATCGAAGCCGCTGCCGGCAAACTGGGCATCGCCGACCTGAACCCGGACAACGCTGATCACGAGTTCTGATCAAACGCCGGTTTCAACGCCCCATGAAAAAGCCCCGACGAGTCGGGGCTTTTTTTATATCGATATTTTTACCCTGCTATCCGGGCTTCATGCCTTGAACACAAAGATTTCGAGCGCCGCACCTGCGCTGGGTAAACGAACGCCTCCCACCAACGCCACAAGATCGTTACTGGCCTGCGCCCTCGTGACCAGCGCCTGAGTGGCCGTGTCCATCAGCTCGACGCGAGGCGCGACGTAAGCACTGCCATCGACCACGTGCCCGCGGACTCTGCGCAATGACAGCCAGAACAATTGAGGGCGTCCGGGACGTCTGAACAGCAGCTCGGAACCCAGACGGTAGCCCGAAAGCATTTCGTATCCGCTGCCGACCAGCCGCTCCGCCATCAGCACCCGTATCGACTCCTCGGTCCCGGAACTCATCACCGCGTGCAACAGCATGTCGACGCCTTCGGTGCGCAATTGCACCCGATTGTAGAGCGTCGAATATTCCCCAAGCAGCCACTGGCCCGTCGAGTTCTTTGGCGTCGCCGGCAGCAGGGATAGCGGGTCACCCACGATGCCACCCAACGCCGCATCAGGGGTGGAACGGTTACGCCAGGTCTTCAGGGTGCGGTGAAGTCTGGCCAATCCCGAAGCGGTCAGGCCGTTGGGATTCGTCAGCCCGAACAGTGTTTGCGCGGCCTGCTGCTGACTGCTGGTGCTGAACGTCGGGAACGCATCGGCGACATAAGCGCTGATGGTTTTCTCGAAGGGCAACGAGGCGGAGGTGACCCAAAGTTTGTCTTCGGAGGCAAAAAACACCGGGCGCGGCTGACTGTAGGGATCCGCCCAGATCAGGTGCTCGAACTGGGCAAAATGCCTGACATCTATCCGGTCGTCGAACCTGAACGCCAGATGGGGTGAGGCGATACTTCCCGCCGGCAGGATCGGGTAATAGTGGTCGTCGATCTTGATGTAGTCACGCCCCACCAGAGACGGGTCGCCGCCTGTTCGCCGATAAAGACCCAGCTCGGCGTTTTGCAGTTGCACATCCGCAGCGTCGATGACCTGCCCCCATTCCATGAATCGTTCATGGGCCGGTCGAACGCGAGTCGGCGGCAACGGCGCGGGCGGCCTGCTCGTTCCGCTACCCGACGCCGATGGTTCGCGAACCACGCCCCCACCGGTAAAACCAGCCGGTACGCCATGCCCCAGCAGACGCATGCGCAGGATCTGGTCGCTGACCAGCAGATACTGACCGAACGCATCGAGCGCAGCCCCCGATCGCAGATGTTGCACAAAGCTCAACCCCAACTCGACTTCACGCCCTCGAGGAAACGCGAAAGCCTCGAACACCCGCTCGACCTGCCGCTTGTCAAGGAACGGATACAGGTCGCGCAGCGCACTCTGCGGTGAGTTGCCGCCCAGCAATCTCGGTGCATTGGCAGCGTTGCCGATCTCCCATTGCCCCCGCGAACTCCGGCGGATCGGGCTGTAGTAGATCTGATACGCCTTGCGCGCATCGCGGATTCGCCAGGTCTGTTCAAACCCTTCGTTGATGAGCGAATACCAGTGTTTACGCTCATGGAGAAAGTACTGTCTGGCGCTGAATTCGTTGGCCGGCTTGTAGTAGATGCCCTTGCCTTCCCAACCCTTGAGTTCGAGCAGCCCGTCCGGCTTTTTGCGCAGGGCCGTCTGTGGATCCAGGGCCCGGCTTCCCGCTTCGACCTTGACCGCAGGCGTCCCACGCAGCAGCGCCGCGCCCATGACGCTATCGATCAGTACCCCGGTGAATTCCGCCAACGCGCGGACGATGTGGTGGGCAGCGCCCGCGCGATCGCCGATCTGCGCCGTCTCCACGGCGTTGAAGATGGAAATCAGACTCCTGGCCACACCCACGGGCAGCGTGACATGCACCGGCAGCACCAGCGTCAGGACATCGATCACGGTGGTGGCAACGAACAGGCCCGTCTCGACATCGGTCTGGCGGGTGGTGGTGACTTGGGCCGTCGCGTCGTTGATCGCGAAATTGGCCTCGACCTCGTAGGCGTCTTCGAAAATGTTCTTGGCGATGTTGGCCATGTGCACGGTCGAGACATCGCCCCGGCCCTTCAAGGTGGCCAGGACCTGCGCCTGGGCAGCCCGATCCAAGCGCCCCACCAGATAGTCGCGCCAGGAACTGTTGTGGACAAAGTCGGTGATCAGGCGCTCTTTCACGTACTCATTGAATACACGCCCTTCCGGCGCGCCCGGCGTGTAGACCACTACCGAGCTGGTTCCGGCCGAAGCCGTCGCGAACAACAGCACGCCGCGAACCCTCTGTCCGCGCAATTGCAGGCTCTGGACGATGATCCGGTGCCCTTCGACGATTTTGCGCTGATCGCTGTCCTCGGGGGCATCGAGGACCGCCTGCACCCAGTTGAAGCCACGCTCCAGGCGGTCGGGAAGAAAGTCGCCATTGATCCGGGCCTCAATGGCATCGAGGCGGATCTGCCGCTCGAACAGGCTGGCGAAGGAATGCTTGCGTGCCAATGCCGCCGGCGAGCTGACGAGGCTTGCCTTGAGGAAATCCTGATAGCTCTGGCCGACGTTGACTGAACGCACCAGCTCCTTGACCTGTTCGAGGGTCAGGCCGTCGTAGGACGCTTCGGTGGTTTTCAGGCTCAACCTGGAGTAGCGGGTGAAGTTGTGGTCGATTCCGGAAAGGTTATCCAGCGCCAGCTCGGTCAGGGTTCGCTGGCGATGCTTGAACTTGAAATCCCCCGGCTCACGGATAGAGGTACCGGGGGCGCCGGAAGGAATCGAATTGCTTGGCAATTGCGGCTCCTTGGTGTGCACCACGATATCGTCCGGGTTCACCGTCAGGCCGTGCTCCGCTTCCAGCGCCGCGCGCAATTGACGGTTGCTGTAGGCCAACAGTTGGCGCCGGTCGCTGAACTGGGCCAACGATGGCAAGCCCTCGTACTCCGACAGACTGGCCAACGCCTCGGTGTAGTTCGTGAAAGCCTTGGCCCAGGCCTCCTGATCGGCACGGGAAGCGCCTTGCAGAAACGCGATCAGGCGGGCCTTGCACTGTTTGCGCAGCCGGGCTTGCAGAATCGGCTGGGTGGCGAAGGCGCGCCGCAGGTCGGTCAACCGGTCGATGGCGCCGGGCAGGTTCGCCATGTCCGCATGCACGCCCTGCTTTACGTAACGGGCGAGGGTCGACTCGAGGTTTTTTTCGATCAGCTGGCATTGCGATTCGATGCCGTACTCGAAGGGAGAATCGAGGTGCTCCAGGTATTTCAGCGAGTCGCGTTCCGGCGCCTTGCCCTGCAGCGCCAGCACTCGTGGTTGATCGGTGTCGGTGACCAATTCGCTCAAGGTTGCGAACTCCATGGCGTGGCTCAGGCGACGGTGCAGTTCGCGATCAAGAGTGGCCAGGGACTCGAACTCTTCCAGGCCATTGTTCGGTGTGAACAGCACCACCGTGCCGACATTGGCGCTTGGCTCGACGGGCCGCACCACCGGCGCGGTCACTTCGCTTTCCCAGCGCACTTCGCCGTCCTGCGGATCTCGCGAGGTCAGAATGAACGCTCCATGCAGCGTCATTGCATTCGCCTCGGCGTCTTGAAGGGCAACGGCGTAAACGCATGGGCGATAGTCTTCCAGCGCCTGCCGGGACTTTGCATCGGGGTAACGCAGGATCTTTTCGAACAGGGTCGCGGCAGTGGCGCTGAACAGACCATCGCTTTTGAGCAGAGCGACTTCGGCCTTCAACTGATCGATGCGTGTCGCCACCAGCCACTGTTTGTAGGTGCGCACATCCGTCGGGCTGCAGGCCGTGGTCCAGTAGCGCTTCAGGTACTGCGTGTATTGCGCCGGCAGGTCTGCGGCCAACTTGTCGAGAAAGGCATCGAACGCCTCGGGTGTCAGCGCGGTGTAAGGCGCGGGCTCTGCGCCCGTGTCGGTGGCTCGGAGGAACATGGCCTTGCGTTCAGCCAGATCCGAAGCCTTGCCGCTGACGATGCGCCGCACCACGGCGTCCATCAGGCTTGGCTCGATGATCTGCCGGGTGTCTTCATGGCTGATGAAGGTCAGCGACAAATCCGGTGCGGGGCTCAGGGTGGGGAAGTGTTTGTCGAAGGCCTGCCGGACGAACTCATGAAAGCGAGGCTGGGCGGCAAATCGCTCCGCCAGTCGAATGTCCACTTCCGACAGCCGTTCTTGCAGGGTGATCTGGGCCGGGGTGGCCCGGGCGATGGACAACGCGGTCCGCACGGTTGCTTGGGTGTGATGAGGCATGGCGCATAACTCCGGTTGAAAGAGGACCGGCATCCTGTCCGCGCGTCAAATGCCCGGGGCGGTACATATCTATGAAAAAGCGGGTCTACGCGGCATCTGGCGCCGCTCGACGTGCAAGCAAACGATAATTCCTCTTATTCAAACTCCCCTGCCCTGTTAGACTTTGCGCCTTTGTTTTGCTCGTCTTGCAGGATCTCTGATGCCCCCGCTGCTTCTTCGCTTGTCCGCACTGGTTCTGGCCCTGGGCCTGAGTGCCTGCGATGACGCCCCGCGTTTTACCAAGGCAGAGCCCGGTGAAGCCCGCTCCGGGGGCAGTGCGACCGTGCGCAAGACCGATCAGAACGCCTTTTCGCTGCCCTCCGCCAACCTGCCGCCCTCGCGGCGCGTGGACTTCAGCGTCGGCAACAGCTTCTTTCGCAACCCCTGGGTGATCGCGCCGGCAACCACCACCGCCCGCGACGGCCTCGGCCCGCTGTTCAATACCAACGCCTGCCAGAACTGCCACGTCAAGGACGGTCGCGGTCATCCGCCGGGACCGGATGCGACCAGCGCCGTGTCGATGCTGGTGCGCCTGTCGATTCCCGATGACCCGGCCTACGCGAAAATCATCGAGCAACAGGGCGTCCTGCCCGAGCCGGTCTACGGCGGACAGTTCCAGGACATGGCCATTCCCGGTGTCGTTCCGGAAGGCAAGGTGCGGGTCGATTACACACCGGTGTCGGTGCGTTTCAAGGACGGCACCGAAGTCGAGTTGCGCAAGCCGACCCTGAACATCACTCAACTGGGCTACGGCCCGATGCATCCCGACACCCGTTTTTCCGCCCGGGTCGCCCCGCCGATGATCGGCCTGGGACTGCTCGAAGCCATTCCCGACGAGGCCATCCTGGCCAATGCCGAGGCTCAGGCGAAGGAGAATAAAGGCATCGCCGGCCGCCCGAACCAGGTCTGGGATGACGCCCAGCAGAAAACCGTTCTCGGCCGGTTTGGCTGGAAAGCCGGGCAACCGAACCTCAATCAACAAAATGTTCACGCGTTTTCTGGTGATATGGGCCTCACCACCAGCCTGAGACCCTTTGATGACTGCACGGACGCGCAAACTGCCTGCAAGCAGGCCCCGAACGGCAATGGACCGCAGGGCGAGCCTGAAGTCAGCGACAACATCCTGCGCCTGGTGCTGTTCTACAGCCGCAACCTCGCCGTACCGGCGCGCCGCGATGTCGGCGCGCCTGAAGTGCTGGCCGGCAAGAACCTGTTTTATCAGGCTGGCTGCCAGTCCTGCCACACCCCCAAATACACCACCGCCGCCAACGCCGCCGAACCTGAACTGGCCAATCAAGTGATTCGCCCTTACAGCGATCTGCTGCTGCACGACATGGGCGACGGCCTGGCCGACAACCGCACTGAATTCAAGGCCGGTGGCCGCGACTGGCGCACGCCGCCGTTGTGGGGCATCGGTCTGACCGAAGCGGTCGGTGGCCACACCCAGTTCCTGCATGACGGCCGCGCCCGCAATCTGCTCGAAGCCGTGCTCTGGCATGGCGGCGAAGCGAAAAAGGCGCAGCAACAGGTTTTGACTTTCAATGCCGAGCAGCGCGCTGCGTTGCTGGCGTTCCTGAATTCCCTTTAATACCCATTCCCGCGGGAGCCCGACATGTTCCGTCCCAAACTGTTGTTCACCAGCCTTGCCGCGCTTGCCCTGGGCGCCTGCTCGCCCCAGGACCCGCAAGCCGTCACCTCGGCAGCCATCGCCAAATCGGTGATCCTGCCGACCTACACCCGCTGGGTCGAAGCCGACCGTCAGCTGGCCGTCAGCGCCCTGGCCTACTGCGAAGGCAAGGAAACTCTGGAAACCGCCCGTGCCGACTTCCTTCACGCGCAAAAAGCCTGGGCCGAACTGCAACCGCTGCTGATCGGGCCGCTGGCCGAGGGCAACCGTTCGTGGCAGGTGCAGTTCTGGCCGGACAAGAAAAACCTCGTCGGCCGTCAGGTCGAGCAACTGGTCACCGCCCAGCCGCAGATCAATGCCGCTGAACTGGCCAAGTCCAGCGTCGTGGTCCAGGGCCTTTCCGCCTACGAGTACATCCTGTTCGACAGCAAGCCCGATGTGGCCAATGCCGAACAGAAAGCCAAGTACTGCCCGCTGCTGATCGCCATCGGCGAGCGTCAGAAGCAACTGGCCGAAGAGATCCTGAAAACCTGGAACAACACTGACGGCATGCTCGCGCAGATGAGCAAGTTCCCGAACCAGCGTTACGCCGACTCCCACGAAGCGATCGCCGACCTGCTGCGCGTACAGGTCACCGCACTGGACAGCCTGAAGAAGAAACTCGGCACGCCGATGGGCCGCCAGACCAAGGGCGTGCCACAGCCGTTCCAGGCCGATGCCTGGCGCAGCCAGTCGTCCCTGACCAGCATGGAAGCCAGCCTCGCGGCCGCCAAGACCGTCTGGGAAGGCGTCGACAACAAAGGCCTGCGCGGCCTGCTGCCGAGCGAGCAGAAAGCCTTGGCCGACAAGATCGACGCCGCCTATGCCGCGTCGCTCAAGCTGTTCGCCAGCAACCAGCGCTCGCTGACCGAAATGCTCAACGACGACGCCGGTCGCCAGCAGCTCAACGATATCTACGACAGCCTGAACGTCGTCCACCGCCTGCACGAAGGCGAACTGGCCAAGGCGCTGGGCATCCAACTGGGCTTCAACGCCAACGACGGTGACTGATGAGGACAAGTGCCATGCTGCGACGTCAGGCTCTGACTTTAGGTAGTTTGCTGCTGGGAGCAGTGACACTGGGCGGCTGGACGCTGTTCAAGCGCAAGGATCAGAGCCCGCTGCTGCTGTCGGCACGGGACGATACCGACGGCAAACACTATGCCGTCGGCTATCGGCTGGACGGCACCCGGGTGTTCGCCACCCAGGTCGGCCAGCGCTGCCACGACATCATCAATCACCCGACGCAGCCCATCGCCCTGTTCGTCGCCCGGCGCCCGGGCACCGAGAGCTACCTGATCGACTTGCGTGACGGCACGCTGCTGCAAACCATCACCTCGCAACCGAATCGGCATTTCTACGGGCATGCGGTGATTCACAAGAGCGGCGACTGGCTGTACGCCACCGAGAACGACACCACCGATCCGGGTCGCGGCCTGCTCGGTGTGTACAAGTTCGAAGGCGAGCGGCTGGTGCACAGCGGCGAGATTTCAACCCACGGTCTCGGCCCGCATCAGGTGTCGTGGATGCCGGACGGCGAAACCCTGGTGGTGGCCAACGGCGGCATTCGCACCGAGGCGGAAAGTCGCGTCGACATGAACCTCGACGCCATGGAGCCGAGCCTGGTGCTGATGCAGCGCGACGGCACCCTGCTGAGCAAGGAAACCCTGGCCCAGCAGATGAACAGCGTGCGGCACCTGGGAATCGCCAGCGACGGCACCATCGTCGCCGGCCAGCAATTCATGGGCGCCTCCCACGAGCGTTCGGAGCTGCTGGCGATCAAGCGTCCGGGCAAGCCGTTCGTGGCGTTCCCGGTGCCCGATCACCAGTTGCAGGCCATGGGGCACTACACCGCCAGCGTCGCGGTGCACAGTGACCTGCGCCTGGTGGCGTTGACCGCGCCACGGGGCAACCGCTTTTTCATCTGGGACCTGGACAGCGGCGAAGTACGCCTCGACGCGCCACTTCCTGACTGCGCAGGCGTGGGCGCCGTGGCCGACGGCTTCGTCGTGACCTCCGGCCAGGGCCGCTGCCGCTACTACGATTGCCGCCAGACAAACCTTGTTGCAAAACCACTGGAGCTGCCGGCGGGGCTCTGGGACAACCATCTGCATTTGATGGCGTAAATCCTGCGAAAAAGATCGCAACCTTCGCCAACTCCCGCTCGGGCATGATGTCCACCCTGTAGGAGCTGTCGAAGGCTGCGATCTTTCCCATCCGCAACCTGCCACGCGCTCAAGCCTTGACGACCCGCAGTTGGAATCCCCTTCCCACTCGCGGTAATGTGCCTTCCTGTCTCACCTGATTTTCTCCAAGGAACTGGAAATATGCTGCGTCGCCGCATGCTGATCATGTTGGGTGTTGTGCTGCTGATCGTGCTGGTACTGGCCGGGTACAAAGCCTTCTCCATCTATACGATGATCCAGGGTTTCTCCGCGCCCAAGCCGCCCATCAGCGTCGCCGTGGCCACGGCCGCCGAAAAGCCATGGCAGGCCCGTCTGCCGACCGTCGGCACGCTCAAGGCATTGCAGGGCGTGGACCTGAGCCTGGAGACCGACGGCACGGTCGTCGATCTGCAGTTCGAGTCAGGGCAGAAGGTCAAGGCCGGTCAACCCTTGCTGCGACTCGACAGCGCCGTGGAAACCGCCTTGCTGGAAACCGCCCAGGCCGATCTGGGGCTGGCCCAGCTGGACTTTGGCCGAGGCAGCCAATTGGTCGGCAGCCAGGCGATATCCAAGGGTGAATTCGACCGCCTCTCCGCCGTGCTGAAAAAGAGCAAGGCCACGGTCAATCAGCTCAAGGCCGCTCTGGGCAAAAAGAGCATCGTTGCCCCTTTCAGCGGCACCATCGGCATTCGTCAGGTGGACATCGGCGACTACCTTGCCAGCGGCACCAAGATCGCCACCCTGCAAGACCTCAGCAGCCTCTATGTGGACTTCTTCGTGCCCGAGCAGTCGGTGCCGAAAATCGCCCTCGGCCAGCCGGTTGAAATCATCGTTGCGGCCTATCCCACCCAGTCCTTCCCCGGCACCATCAGCGCGATCAACCCGAAACTGGAAAACAGCACGCGCAACATGCAGGTGCGCGCGACCCTGGCCAACCCCGACGGCAAGTTGCTGCCGGGCATGTTCGCCAGCCTCGAGGTGATGTTGCCCAATCCCCAGCCGCGCATCGTCGTACCGGAAAGCGCGATCACCTACACCCTCTATGGCAACTCGCTGTATGTCGCCGCGCAGAAGAAAGCCGAAGACGGCAGCGTCGAGAAGGACGACAAGGGCCAGCCGATCCTGGTGGCCGAACGACGTTTCGTCGAAACCGGCGAACGTCGCGACGGCATGGTGATGATCACCAAAGGCGTGCAGAACGGCGAAACCGTCGTCACCGCCGGCCAGATCAAACTGGATAACGGTGCACACATCGCCATCAGCGATGACAAGACCCTGGCCGAGAAGAACAGCCAGCCACGCGCTGACTGATCAAGGAACTCCCAATGGCTTTTACCGATCCGTTCATCCGCCGCCCGGTCCTCGCGACCGTAGTGAGCCTGCTGATTGTGCTGCTGGGCTTCCAGGCCTGGAGCAAGCTGCCGCTGCGCCAGTACCCGCAAATGGAGAACGCCCTGATCACGGTCACCACCGCCTACCCCGGGGCCAACGCCGAAACCATCCAGGGCTACATCACCCAGCCGATGCAACAGAGCCTGGCCAGTGCCGAGGGCATCGACTACATGACCTCGGTCAGTCGCCAGAATTTCTCGGTGATTTCGATCTACGCCCGCATCGGCGCCAACAGCGACCGGCTGTTCACGGAATTGCTGGCGAAGGCCAACGAGGTAAAGAACCAACTGCCTCAGGACGCCGAAGACCCGGTCCTGAGCAAGGAAGCGGCAGACGCCTCGGCGCTGATGTACATCAGTTTCTTCAGCAAGGAACTGAGTAACCCGCAGATCACCGACTACCTGTCGCGGGTCATCCAGCCGAAGCTGGCGACCCTGCCCGGCATGGCCGAAGCCGAGATTCTCGGCAATCAGGTGTTCGCCATGCGCCTGTGGCTGGACCCGGTGAAGCTCGCCGGTTTCGGCCTGACAGCAAGCGATGTCACCAATGCGGTGCGCCAGTACAACTTCCTCTCCGCCGCCGGCGAGGTCAAAGGCGAGTACGTGGTCACCAGCATCAACGCCAGCACGGAACTCAAATCCGCCGAGGCCTTTGCGGCGATCCCGCTCAAGGTCGATGGCGACAGCCGGGTGTTGTTGCGCGATGTCGCGCGGGTGGAGATGGGCGCGGAAAACTACGACACCATCAGCTCCTTCGGCGGCACGCCCTCGGTGTACATCGGCATCAAGGCCACGCCCGGCGCCAACCCGCTGGACGTGATCAAGGAAGTGCGCAAGATCATGCCGGACCTCGAGGCCCAGCTTCCGCCCAACCTCAAGGCCGAAATCGCCTACGACGCCACACTGTTCATCCAGGCGTCGATCGACGAAGTGGTGAAAACCCTGTTCGAAGCGGTGCTGATCGTGATCGTGGTGGTGTTCCTGTTCCTCGGCGCGCTGCGGTCGGTGGTGATCCCGGTGGTAACCATCCCGCTGTCGATGATCGGCGTGATGTTCTTCATGCAGATGATGGGTTATTCGATCAACCTGTTGACCCTGCTGGCGATGGTATTGGCCATCGGTCTGGTGGTGGACGACGCCATCGTGGTGGTGGAGAACATTCACCGGCATATCGAGGAAGGCAAGACACCGTTTGACGCCGCCCTCGAAGGCGCGAGGGAAATCGCCATGCCGGTGGTCTCGATGACCATCACCCTGGCGGCGGTGTACGCGCCGATCGGCTTCCTGACGGGGCTGACCGGCGCGTTGTTCAAGGAGTTCGCCCTGACCCTGGCCGGAGCGGTGGTGATCTCCGGCGTCGTCGCCCTGACGTTGTCACCGATGATGTGCGCCTACCTGCTGCGCCACGACGAAAACCCCACCGGCCTGGCGCACCGCCTCGACCTGATATTCGAAAGCCTCAAACGTCGTTATCAGAGCATGCTGCATGGCACGCTCAACACCCGGCCGGTGGTGCTGGTATTTGCCGTGATCGTGCTGTGCCTGATTCCGGTGTTGCTCAAGTTCACCAAGTCGGAACTGGCACCGGACGAGGACCAGGGCATCATCTTCATGATTGCCAGCGCCCCGCAACCCACTAACCTCGACTATCTCAATGCCTACACCGACGAATTCATTTCGATCTTCAAGGCCTTCCCCGAGTACTACTCCTCATTCCAGATCAACGGCTTCAACGGCGTGCAATCGGGCATCGGCGGCTTCCTGCTCAATCCCTGGAACGACCGGGACCGGACCCAGATGCAGATCCTGCCCGATGTTCAGGCCAAGCTCGAAGGCATCGCGGGCCTGCAGATTTTCGGTTTCAACCTGCCCTCTTTGCCGGGTACGGGCGAGGGTCTGCCGTTCCAGTTCGTCATCAACACCGCCAACGATTACGAGTTGCTGCTACAAGTGGTCGACCGGGTGAAGAAGCGTGCAATCGAATCCGGCAAGTTCGCCTTCGTCGACGTCGACCTGGCCTTCGACAAGCCGGAAGTGGTGGTGGACATCGACCGCGCCAAGGCCGCACAGATGGGCGTGTCGATGCAGGAATTGGGCGGAACGCTGGCGACCTTGCTGGGCGAGGCGGAAATCAACCGTTTCACCATCGAGGGCCGCAGTTACAAGGTCATCGCCCAGGTCGAGCGACCGTTCCGGGACAACCCTGACTGGCTGAACAACTACTACGTCAGGAACAACAATAATGAACTGCTGGCCCTCTCGACCCTGATCACGGTGAAGGACCGGGCCCGACCGAGACAGCTGAACCAGTTCCAGCAACTCAACTCGGCGATCCTCTCCGGCGTTCCCCTGGTCAGCATGGGCGAAGCCATCGACACCGTGCGCCAGATTGCCCGGGAAGAAGCCCCCGCGGGTTTCGCCGTCGACTACGCCGGCGCCTCGCGGCAATACGTGCAGGAAGGCAGTGCGCTGTGGGTAACTTTTGCCCTGGCACTGGCCATCATCTTCCTGGTCCTGGCCGCCCAGTTCGAAAGCTTCCGCGACCCTCTGGTGATTCTGGTGACCGTGCCGCTGTCGATCTGCGGTGCCTTGCTGCCGCTGTTCCTCGGCTGGTCGAGCATGAACATCTACACCCAGGTCGGGCTGGTGACGTTGATCGGCCTGATCAGCAAACACGGGATCCTGATCGTCGAATTCGCCAACCAGCTGCGCAAGGAAAAAGGCCTGACCGCCCGCGAAGCCGTAGAAGAAGCCGCCTCCATCCGCCTGCGCCCGGTCCTCATGACCACCGCCGCCATGGTCTTCGGCATGGTCCCACTGATCATCGCCACCGGCGCGGGCGCGGTCAGCCGATTCGACATCGGTACGGTGATCGCGACGGGGATGTCGATTGGCACGTTGTTCACGCTGTTCGTACTGCCCTGCGTCTACACCCTGCTGGCCAAACCCGACAAGCCTGCAACCCCCGTAGGCGTGGGGCTTGCTCGCGAAGGCGGTGGATCAGATACATAGATGTCGACTGCCCCGCCGAATTCGCGAGCAAGCCCGCTCCCACAGGTTCTGTGGTGGATGCAAAATCTGTGGCCGACGCCGGACACTGTAGGAGCGAGCATGCTCGCGATGGTGGTCAACGATAACGCGGGGCGCCTGAATGCACGCGGTGTCTGGGAATTCATCGCGAGCAGGCTCGCTCCCACAATGGGATTGGGTACATTTACAGAATCAGCGTCGTCTGTGGTGACGAATTCGCGGGCAAGCCTCGCTCCTACAGGTTTTGTGGTGGACGCAGGATCTGTGGGTGACCCGGATCACTGTAGGAGCTGTCGAGTGGAACGAGGCTGCGATCTTTCAAGATCAAAAGATCGCAGCCTTCGGCAGCTCCTACACGGACCAATCCCGATCAGGCCGGCCGGTAGGCCGCCTCGCTTTTGATTTTGATCCACCCGCCCCGTCGGCAGGCTGAGTGGAGGCGTTCATCCGGGGGTCAGGCGCGCAGCGCCGTG
>NZ_JAIQWX010000044.1 GCF_020164475.1 Pseudomonas sp. REP124
CCCTGTAGGAGCGAGGCTTGCCCGCGAAGACGTATCCGGAATCACCAAATTATTTCAGCTCGGCAGACACCTTCTCCGCCACATCCTTCGGCAACCACGCCTTCCAAACATCCGGATGCTTCTTCATGAAATCCTCCGCCGCCTGGCGCGGTGGGGTGTGTTTTTCGCTCATGTCGGCCAGGGCCTTGTTCAGCGGATCGATGGGGAAATCGACCTTGCTGAAGAACTCGGCGATCTGCGGATATTGCTTCTGGAACGGCGTGGACACGCCAATGGACAGCTTCGAAGGCAGCGAGCGGGTGGGTTTTGGGTTGGGGTTGTCGGCGTCGGTCAGGGTCTTCCAGGCTTCGGCGTCGAATGGCGGTTCCTCAAGCTGGACCAGTTTGAAGCGACCGAGTAACGGCGTGGGCGACCAGTAGTAGAACAGCACCGGCTTGCCGCGGCGGATCGATGAACTGATCTCGGCATCCAGCGCCGCGCCGGAGCCGCTACGGAAGTTCACGTAACTGTCGTCCAGACCATACGCTTTCAACTTCTGCTTGTTGACCACTTCCGAGGTCCAGCCAATCGGGCTGTTGAGGAAACGCCCTTTGCTCGGCGCCTCCGGATCCTTGAAGACGTCTTTGTATTTGGGCAGGTCAGTGACACTGCGCAGGTCTGGCGCCATGGCCTTGATGCCCTTGGCCGGATCGCCCTTGATCACGTATTCCGGCACCCACCAGCCTTCGGTCGCCCCCTTGACCGTATCGCCCAGGCTCACCACCTTGCCTTCGGCCTCCGCCTTGACCCACACCGGACTGCGCCCGGCCCACTCTTCGCCAATGACCTGAATGTCATTGTTGGCCAGGGCGGTTTCCAGGGTGATAGTGGTGCCGGGCAAGGTATCGGTCGACAGGCCGTAGCCCTTCTCGACGATGATTCTCAGGATATCGGTGATCAGACTGCCGCTTTCCCAATTGAGGTCGGCGAAATGCACCGGCGTCTGGGCCGCGAGCACCGGAGCGGGTGATGCCAACACAGCGAAAGTGGTCAGGCTCGCAGCCAGCAAGCGTCGAAAACCTTTCATGCTTTTGCACCTCGTGCTGTTCGCAGCAATAGCAGGATGGCCTGGCAGAAGACCGCAAAGCCTCTGAAACTTCAGTCAACTGACTGTAGTAGAGGTTCCTGCTTTCGAGGGATTCAGATCAATTTTCGGAAATTTCCTGCATCCGCGTCAGCTCTCGTCTGACCATGTTGGCGTATTCAGGCGGGCGCAAACCGTAGAGTTCAGAGGCCACCCAATTGAGCCATGCGCCCTGCAGAACGGTCTTCTGCGCGAACAGTCTCCGGGCTTCGGCCTCGGCGCGGGCCTGGTTCTGTTCATGGAATTCGGCGCGGGGCTGGCTCATCACTCGCTGGCCTTGAAGGTCACCAACTCGCCCTTGCGCCATTTGGCGGCCTTGGCGGTTACGGCCTTGAGGGTTTTGGTCAGGCCTTCCTGCAACTGCTGGTGAGCGGCGAAAACCGTTACCGCACTGTGGCCTTCCTTGAACACGATGGCTTCGCCGTCGGCGGTGGTCACGAAGGCGTAGTCACCAAGGCCGTAGACCGTCATTTTGATGTCGCGGAATCTGATTTCCAGCTTGCCGCCTTCGCGACTGGGCAGGACCGAGGCGCTGAAATGATCGCCGACCTTGAGCTTGAGCCCTGGCTTGTCGTCGACCACCAGTGCTGACTCAGTGTCGAGCTCCGCCACATAAATGCCTTCGGCGCTCTGCTCAGTGATGTAGACGAAACGAGATTGAAACAGTTTGACCAGCTTCGCGCGCAAATCACCCAGCACGAACAACGCATGCATATCGAGATTACTTACTGCCAAGGAACCATCCCCACATCTGAAAATGACGCCGCACGCATAAAAGGCGCACAGCCGAAAAAAGCGGCAATGCCGAAAGTGAAACTTGATAAACCCCAATCGTGTGGCGGATGAGCTATGCACTCCCCCATCCCGAGGCCTGAGCAGACTACTGGACGATGCTCGCCTCGTCTTGCCTGGCTTTCGTCAAAGGTTGAAGGAAAACGCCCTTCCTACAGCCAGAAGAATACGGACTATCGACTTCAGGGAAAAAACTCTTAAAAAAAAGCACTTTTCTGACATATCGCAAGCCGAAAATTGCTTTAGATACGATCACTCACCCCACCAGTGACGGTGATTCTAGAGCAGCCATGCTCGCCGAGACTACCCATACGGACGTACATACGTCGGTAAAAACAACGAAAAGGACTTCATATGTGCACGCTTACACACTTTGCCCAACCCTTTGCACCATTGCAGGTTTCAGGTTCGCCGACTATACGACAAGCTGAACTTCACTCACGTTCCCCCGAAATCCCGCGCTTCCAAGTGATATTGGCCGGGAATTCGTTCTTTCATATCAAGGAAATTTCCACCGGGCATGTAAGAGGTTTCCGCGTCGATCACAACGAAGCCTGCGCCCTCGCCCGAGCGCTGGAGGCAACGCATTGAAAGCCTGAAGATCAGCTTTGCGGTCTATGCTCACTGCTGCGTTTGAACATTGGATTGAATATCGATTTCGAACTCTTGAAGCTCGCCTTCATCAGAAATAGAGACAACGAACTTCAGAATCCGATTCACCCTGCCAGGAGATGAAAATGGAATCACCGACCCACGACTTGAAAGGTTTGTTCGACCAGCTCGGCCTGGACTCCACCCAGAAAGCTATCGACGATTTCATTGCCAGTCATTCACCGCTGCCAGAGGACAAGAAACTCATCGACGCGGAATTCTGGACGCCGCAACAGGCGGGCTTTCTCAAGGAGCAACTGCGCGAAGACGCCGACTGGGCGCGGGTGGTGGACGATCTGAACCTGCGCATGCACCAGGTCCACTGACCTCAATGCAGGCTGTCCGGCGTCTCGACCTTCAGTTGCGCGATCCAGGCAGCCTTGCACTCCTCCGCCTCATCCCGGCTCGAAAACGCCGTGCCCCGGCGTTCGCCATTCAGCAGTACCACCCAGCACACACTTTGTCCCAGGGCCCGCAGACTGGCGGGTACGCCGCTGCCAATCATTACTGCCACATCGACTTTGCTTTGCATGTTGCTCTTCGAACTCCGTTAGCAACCTAACTATATCGTTATGGTACGAAGTCTTCAGGTGCGGAAACAATATTGGGTTTGTAGAGCTTTCTTTCCAAAGTCGTAACAATCGCCAGATAAAATCCATTCCCCCTGTGGGAGCGAGCCTGCTCGCGATGGAACTCGGAACACCGCGGACATCAGGCCGCCAACGTTATCGTTGACGACCATCGCGTGCTTGCTCGCTCTTACAGTGTATTTTGCGGTTTGTACCCCAACCGCAACCCACCCCAATGCCGCCCCTTGAGCATGATCGGCACCGACAGATCATGCATCAGCTCCCCCGTATCGCGCGTATAGGTTTGCAACAGCACCGGCTGCTGATGGCTGCCACACCGAATCCCGGTGCGGTCGGCGAACTTGCGTTTGGTACGGTTATGCACGGTGTCTGCCTGTACATCACCGGTCAGCGGCTGGCTGAACACCTTGTTGTGAGTCGGCACGTAACCCTGCTGCGTGCAGGCGATGGCAAACACCAGTCCTTCATGACGCAGCAGCAGCGGTTCCTGAATCGCCGGCAAGACCTGGTCGGTATAGCCATCGAACCGCGTCTGGTATTTGACCGGCTGAGTGCCGGCAATCGCCTGGTAGTTACGGTCGAACAAATCATCAAGACTGACCCGACCCGCATCGATGTCCGCCTCGAAACGCTCGGCGATCAGGTTTGCGCCCTCCCGCGCCAGGTCGTAGATCCGTTGGTGATAGTCATCCAGCCCGACTTCCGCCAACCGCTCGCTGATGCTCTCGGCCTGCCCTTCCATCTGCACCGCCGCCTCGGACAGGCGCCGGGTCTGCTGATCACTGACGGACAGGTCGCTACGCATCTGCTCAATGGCGTGGAACAGGCTGTCCAATTGCTCGCGATTGGTCTCGGCACCCCGAGCGATCTCCCCGACCTGACCCTCGACGCCGGCCGCCAGGCGGGCGATGTTTTCCAGGTGCTGACCGGTGTGCTCGACCTGCTCGACGCCAGTGTCCAGGTCGCTGGACAACTGACGGATCTGCTCCACCACCTGCGCGGTGCGCTGCTGGATATCCGCCACCATCTCGCCTACTTCCCCAGTCGCAGTAGCCGTACGCGCGGCGAGCCCGCGAACCTCATCGGCCACCACCGCAAAACCCCGACCATGTTCACCGGCCCGCGCCGCTTCGATCGCCGCGTTCAAGGCCAGCAGATTGGTCTGGCTGGCGATGGACTGGATCACCAGGGTCACGCGCTGGATATCGTCGCTGCGCAGACTCAAGGCTTCGATCAACTGACGGCTGCCACTGGCCCGTTCGCTGAGTTGATGCATCCGCGTAATCGACTCGACCAGCTCAGCTCGCCCAGCCGCGCCACTGCGATGCGCTTCACTCGCCGCACTCAGCGCCTCTCGACTCAAGGTCGATGTAGCCTGTTCGGTGGCGATCATCACTTCGGCGTTGCTGACGATTTGTGCCGCGGCGCCCAGTTGCGACTGCAACCGGTCAGCCAGTTGCCTGACGGAAAAGGCCACGCCCGCGGCGGACAGCGCGTTATGGCTGGTGGTGCGGGAAAGATCGCGGGTCAACGCGGCGATGGCGTCGCCGGTATCGACAGCGGCGGTTTGGGGAGTCGCGCGCGAGCGCAGGCGTGGCAGCCAGACAATCAGCACAGCCATTGGCAGGCCAACATACAGCGGCCAGCTTTGAAGGCTCATGCCACACAGCAACAGCATCAGGGCGATACTTTGCAATGTTGGTGTCAGCCAGCGATTTTTCGGCAGCAGCAACGGGGCCGCGACAGCCAAAGCTTCGATAGCCCGAGTCTCGTCTTTCGTCATCTTTGTCACCCCAGACATTTTCTAATTGTTGTCGTCGCATTAAGCGCCACTAAAAAGCCATTATCTATGGTGCTTTAGTCGAGGGCGTTGCAGCAGATCAACGGAAGAAACGGGAAAATCGGGGGCAACAGAAAAAAGATCGCAGCCTTCGTCAGCGCTCCCATGTTGGAGCTGCCGAAGGCTGCGATCTTTTCAGGACAACCGGCAGGACACCGATTGCCGTACGAAATCAGGCTTGACGCTGGTGCTTGTCGATCTGCTCGTGACGTTCTTGAGCTTCGATGCAGTACTTGGTGGTCGGGCTGATCAGCAGGCGCTTGAGGCCAATAGCCTCGCCACTGTCGTCGCACCAGCCAAAGCTGTCTTCTTTGATGCGTTCCAGAGCTTGTTCCAACTGAGGCAGCATGCGCTGGTCGCGATCGATCGCGTTTACCAGCCAGGTGCGCTCTTCTTCGACCGAAGCCGCGTCAGCCGGATCGGCCGGGCTGTCCAGGCTCTCGATGGCGATGCGATTCTGCTCAATGCGCTCATGGGTTTCGACTTTCATGTTCTGCAACAGCTCGGAGAAAAAAGCATGTTGCTCGGCATTCATGTAGTCATCCGCCGGCATGGCCAGCAACTTGTCCTTTGTCATTGATATCTCTATAAAAAAACGTGCATTAAGGCGAATTAGGGAGCATTGCGACAAACCTGTTCAGGCCATCGCGAAGGCGCCGTTTGTTCCAAGCGCCACCCGGCACTCAATTTACGAGGGGCGGCAGTCTAAGGCCGACTTGAGGCCTCAGCAACTGAAAAGACAGCGAATTTGTCCGACAAGGCCTCGAAAATGCGCTATGGCAGGCATTCAGGCGGATATCGGAGTGCGTTTATAGCAAGAAATTCAATTCAGCGGGCCTATATGGAAGACAAACGGCTGGGCGGAGGGAAGCCGTTTGCAGGTCGCGCCGGCTCGGCTAAGGTTGACCTTCCCGTTATGGCTGACTCAAGGAGCGATTAAATGAAGCTGATCGGCATGCTGGATTCGCCTTTCGTACGACGCGTTGCCATCTCCGCCAAACGCCTGGGCATCGACCTGGAACAGCACTCGGTGTCGGTATTCCGCACGTTCGAGCAGTTCCAGCAGATCAATCCCGTGGTCAAGGCCCCGACCCTGGTGCTGGACGACGGCGAGGTGCTGATGGATTCGACACTGATCATCGACTACCTCGAAACCCTCGCCGGCCCCGACCGCAGCCTGATGCCGAAGGCAATCGATCAACGCCTGCGCTCGTTGCGCCTGATCGGCCTGGCATTGGCCGCGTGCGAAAAATCCGTGCAGCTATATTACGAACGCAACCTGCGACCGGCCGAGATTCAATTCCAGGCCTGGTCGGAACGGGTGGAGGGACAATTGGCCGCAGCCTACAACGCACTGGAAAGGGAATTGGAAAAGCAGCCACTGGACACCGACGCCCCGATCGACCAGGCCGGCATCACCCTGGCCGTGGCCTGGAGCTTCACCAATCTGGTTGTACCGGACCAGGTCTCGCGCGAAGCCTTCCCGAAGATCGCGGCGTACACCGAATATGCCGAGGGGCTTGAGGTGTTCATTAGTACGCCGATTGAATGAGATTGACCCGACGTCATCGCGAGCAGGCTCGCTCCCACAATTAACCGCCCCCCCCTGTGGGAGCGAGCCTGCTCGCGATAAAAATCAAAAGGCCGAACGCAATACGAAAAAGCCGCCTCTACTAAAGAAGCGGCTTGCACCGATATTAATGCATGAACAACGCAATCAGAATAATGATCGGGATCGGTACACCGAGAAAGAACAGCAGTAATGAGCGCATGATGATTCTCCTGATTTAGCGAACTGGCGTGTTGGTAACGTAGGTGTCGGTTTCCACATACACCACGGCATCCCGGCGACGGCCGCCGAAGGTTGCGGCGAGGCTGGCAAAGAAGGCGCCGATCAACAGTGCAACGAACATCCACAAGGTCGTCCAGGCAGCGACTTTAGCGGCGGTGTCGGCGGCCTCCTTGGCGGTCTGTTTGGCATCGGCCACGGCTTTCTGCGTGCGGGCATAGACTTCATCCACACGACGCTCGGCATCGGCCTGGGACAGGTTGGTTCGCTGGGCTACAAGCTGTGCTAGGTAGGTGCGGTCCTCGGCAGACAGCTGGCCGTCGGCGATCGAGCGTACGAAGATGCGGGTCACAGTGCCCCGGGCTGCGTCGTCACTGACGGCGACCGGGCGATCATCGCGGAACAGACTGTCGATGTAATAGTCGTACTGATCACTGTCAGTATTGGCAGCCGCAGTGCCTGCCGCCTGCGTCATCGCAGAGGCTGCGCCACCGGCAACTTGCGCCCCGGCCTGAACGCCACCGCTGACTACACTACTGACCGACCCCGCTACCAGCGTCGCGGTCACCAGCGTCGCCACGCACCAGGCAAGAAAGCCGTGAGCCGTGTCGCGAAAGTAAACTTCGTCGCCATGCATGTAAGACCACTTCACCCGAAGACGCCCGGCAATGTAGCCACCGAGCCCGGACGCTACAATTTGCGTAAACGCCAGCCAGACGATCGTCGTGATCCCCAGGCTCTTGGCGCTCATGCCCTCATTGGCCCAAGGCGACACTGCGGAAAAACCCAGGCCAAATCCCAGCATCACCAATATAAGCGACAGCGCCGCCGCGGCCGCGGCCCCGGCGAAAATCGCGCCCCACGACACGCCAGACACGGCGGTCGATTCCTCCAGGCCGGCGGCATAGAAGCCATCATTGGATCTATTCATTGTTATGTCGCTCCAGGCAGTAAATATGGTGTTACAACTCTCGAATCAGCCGTTGCAGTCACCGTGCCAGTCCCGACTATTGATTAAATCCTTATATTTCAGCTAGTTATAAATATTGAACTTCCAATCCTCATGCAATATGCAATGAAGAGCCCAGGTCGACGGGATTTATGCATTAGCGCAGAGACCTTTTACCGCTCATGAACTTTTATTTAGTAAGCCGACAGGCAATTCTTGGCAAAATGCCGTTCACTTTGTATCGAACCGATTATCAGGCCAACCCATGACCCGCATCTTGACCATCGAAGACGACGCCGTGACCGCCCGGGAAATTGTCGCCGAATTGAGCAGCCACGGCCTTGACGTCGACTGGGTCGACAATGGACGCGAAGGTCTGGAGCGGGCGATCAGCGGCGACTATGACCTGATCACCCTCGACCGCATGCTGCCCGAGCTCGATGGCCTGGCGATCGTCACCACCTTGCGCAGCAAGGGCGTGGCCACGCCGATCCTGATGATCAGCGCCCTGTCCGATGTCGATGAGCGTGTGCGCGGCTTGCGTGCCGGCGGCGACGATTACCTGACCAAGCCTTTCGCCACCGATGAAATGGCCGCCCGGGTCGAAGTCCTGTTGCGTCGGCAGAACACCCGCACCGCCCAGGCCACCACCCTGCGGGTCGCCGATCTGGAGCTGAACCTGATCAGCCACGAAGCCAGCCGCGATGGGCAGATGCTCACGCTGCTGCCCACCGAGTACAAACTGCTGGAATTCCTGATGCGCAACACCGGGCAAATCCTCTCGCGGATGATGATTTTCGAGGAGGTCTGGGGTTATCACTTCGATCCGGGCACCAACCTGATCGACGTGCACATCGGCCGTCTGCGCAAGAAGATCGACCCACCTGGCAATGCCCCATTGATTCGAACCGTGCGAGGCTCGGGTTATGTCATTGCCGAACCCGTCTAAAGGCTGGCGTTCTTCCAGCAGTCGTCTGCTGGCGCTGTACAGTGCGTTGTTCGTGGCCTGGAGCGGCATCCTCATGGGGGTCATGTACTACGAGGTGTCCGCGTACCTGGACAACCTGGCCAAGCATTCGCTGATGCAACGTCAGCATCTGTTCTCACGTTTCCAGGGCGAGCAACTGGTGGACGCCCTCGCCGTCAGCATGACGTTCGACATTCGCGGCATCGACGCCTATGGCCTGTTCGATCGCGAGCACCGCTACCTCAACGGCGCCCTGCGCAGTATTCCCGAAGGTCTGCCGCTGGACGGCAAGATCCACATGCTCAGCGAATGCGCCGACTCGGACGACCCGACCCTGCCCTCCGACAGCTGCGACGCCGTGGCCACCCAGACCCACGACGGGCGCTGGCTGGTGCTGGTGCGCGACAACGGTTCGCTGTTTGCGGTGACCCGGATCATCCTCCACGCGTTGCTGTGGGGCATGACCCTGACCATCCTCCCGGGCATCGTCGGCTGGCACCTGCTGCGGCGCCGGCCACTGCGGCGCATCCGCGGGATTCAGGCCAGCGCCGAGGCCATCGTCGCCGGCGACCTGACCCGACGCCTGCCGCTGTCCAACCGCCGCGACGAACTGGACATGCTCGCCGCCATCGTCAACGCCATGCTCGAACGCATCGAGCGCCTGATGAACGAGGTCAAGGGCGTGTGCGACAACATCGCCCATGACCTGCGCACCCCGCTGACCCGATTGCGCGCGCAGTTGTATCGCATGCAACAACAGGCTGGCGAAGGCTCCAGCGAGGCGGCGCAGCTTGATCTGGTGCTGGCCGAGGCCGACACCTTGATGGCGCGGTTTCGCGGGCTGTTGCGGATTTCCGAACTGGAGGATCGCCAGCGTCGCTCCGGTTTCGTGCAGCTCGATCCGGTGTCGTTGCTGCAGGAGTTGCACGAGTTCTATCTGCCGCTGGCGGAGGACGATGGCCTGACGTTCACGCTGCAACTGCCGGAAACACTGCCATCGCTCAATGGTGACCGGGCACTGCTGTTCGAGGCGGTGGCGAACCTGTTGAGCAACTCGATCAAATTCACCCCGCCGGGCGGTCAGGTGATTCTGCGCGGGCGCAATGACAACGGACATACCCGCATCGAAGTCCTGGACTCGGGCCCGGGGATTCCCGAGGCTGAGCGGGTGGCGGTGTTCCAGCGTTTCTACCGTGCCGAAGCGGGCAACCTGAAAAGCGGTTTTGGTCTGGGGCTGTCGATCGTCGCGGCGATTGTCAGCTTGCATGGTTTCAAGCTGGAAGTGGGCAGCAGTGAAATGGGTGGTGCGCGGCTGGTGCTGGATTGTGAAGAGAGCCTGATTCCACAGACTTGATGACTTCTGACAAATGTCAGGCCTGAAAGATAACCCTGTGGGAGCGAGCCTGCTCGCGATGGCGGCATGTCAGGCGACACACTCTTCGCCAGTCAGACCGCTATCGCGAGCAGGCTCGCTCCCACAAAGGCTGTGCTTCTACAGGAAACTGGTGGTGTCTTTTCAAGCCGGGTAGTTAGCCCGCAACGCCTCCAACCCACCCTGATAAATCCCGGTAAACAACGCCACCACTTCCTCGTCACTCACACCCACCGGCTCAAACTGCCCAGACCAGGTAACCCGTGCACCCTGCCCCAGGGCTTCCACCTTGATGGTCGCCAGGTATGCAGTGGCCGGAAACGGCGCCTGCAGAATCGAGTAACTGTAGCTCTTCGCAACATTGTCGAACGCTTGCAGGCGTTCGATCACCACACCGCCATCCGCCGTTTGCAGACTGCGCACACGGCCGCCTTCGCTCAGTTCGCTTTTCGGGATGAAGGGCAGCCAGTCGGGCAGCGAGTCGAAGCCGCCGATCAATTGCCAGACCTGGTCGGCCGAAGCCGGGATGTCAATGAATGCTGAGGTCGTTGCCATGAGTCAATGCTCTCCAGATAAATGAAATTCAGACGGCCATGCTGTCGACAACACCGCCGTCGACCCGCAGGGCCGCGCCGGTGGTTGCAGAGGACAGCGGCGAAGCGATGTAGGCGACCAGATTGGCCACTTCCTCGACCTGCGCCACACGCTGGATGATCGAACTCGGACGGGCCTTGCGCACGAAGGCGTCGGCTTCTTCCTGGACACTGCGCCCGGAAGCGGCGATGGCGTCCTTGAGCATCTCTTCCACACCGTCGGTGAGGGTCGGGCCCGGCAGGATCGAGTTGACCGTCACCCCGGTGCCCGCCAGACGCTTGGCCAGGCCATGGGACACCGCCAGGTTGGCGCTTTTGGTCACGCCGTAGTTGATCATCTCGGCAGGGATCGCCAGGCCGGATTCCGAAGACAGAAAAATAACCCGGCCCCAGCCCTGCTTGACCATGTCCGGCACGTAATGCCGCGACAGGCGCACCCCGGAAATCACGTTGATTTCGTAGAAGCGCTCCCACTCGCTGTCCGGGGTCTCGAAGAAGTCCTCGGCGTTGTAGATCCCGAGGTTGTTCACCAGAACGTCGGCGCGAGGTTCGGCGGCGAACAGCTTCTGTGCGCCTTCTGCTGTGCCCAGGTCGGCGGTCAGCCCGCGCAGTTGAGCGCCCGGCACCTGCTCGCGAATGGTCGCCAGCGCCTGCTCCACCTTGGCCGAGTCGCGGCCGATCACTACTACCGTGGCTCCGGATTCGGCCAGTGCCTTGCTGATGCCCAGACCAATGCCGGCGGTGCTGCCGCTGACGATGGCCAGTTTTCCAGTCAGATCGATTTTCATGTTCAAGCTCCAATGTTCGACAGAGGTGCTGACACCGTGAACTGCCGCGATAACGTTTGATTGCGTGGTCAGGAGTGACCGTTGAGCGAATCCTAGAGCGTGGCGATCCGACCGTCCAAGACATAATAAGCAGGAGTTGTGCCCCGAAAGGTCTGACCTGATTTACCTCAGCCCATCCAGTGTAGAAGCTGGAGCCCGATTTACTGGTTCCTGAGGAGCGAGCTTGCTCGCGATGGTCGTCAACGATAACGCGGGCGGCCTGACACCCCGCGGTGTTCTGGCGTTCATCGCGAGCAAGCTCGCTCCTACAGGGGATGCGGACATATCTGGAAGAGATGGCTCCATCTGAATTCAGCACTACGAGTGTTGGCCAAACGCTGACTAAGATGAGCCACACCTCCCAACACAAGCCGCGACGTTGCCCGCGGCGTACAAGAAACTGGAGATCGCTCGATGAACATTGCTGTCGCCTGTGAACACCCGCCCCTGCCCGATGCCTTGCGCGACGAGTTGAGCCAGTTGCTCGGCACCCGGTTCTCCACTTCGGCCAGTGTGCGCGAGCACCATGGCACCGACATTTCCGCTCTCGATCCGGTGCCGCCCGATGCCGTGGCTTTTGCCAACAGCCTGGAAGACATCGTCGCCATCAGCACCGCCTGCCACCGCCATGACGTACCGATGATCGTCTACGCAAGCGGCACCTCGCTCGAGGGCTGGCTGCAGGCGTCCCATGGCGGGGTGAGCATCGATGTGTCGGGCATGGACAAGATTCTCGAGATCCGCGTCGACGACATGGACGCCACCGTGCAGCCGGGCGTGACCCGCAAACAGCTGAACGCCGCCCTGCACGGCACCGGCCTGTTCTTCCCCATCGACCCTGGTGCGGATGCCTCGCTTGGTGGTATGGCCGCGACTCGCGCATCGGGCACCAACGCCGTGCGTTACGGCACCATGCGCGAGAACGTGCTGGGCATGACCGCGGTGCTGGCCGATGGTCGGGTGATCAATACCGGCGGCCGCGCGCGCAAATCTTCCGCTGGCTACGACCTGACTCACCTGCTGGTGGGCTCCGGCGGCACCCTGGCGACCATCGCCGAACTGACCGTCAAACTGCATCCGATTCCCGAGGCGATCTCCGCTGCGGTGTGTCGCTTCCCCAGCGTCGATCACGCCGTGCGCACGGTGATCCAGACCATTCAGCTGGGCGTGCCGATTGCGCGTATAGAACTGATCGACGCCCTGACCGTTCGCGCCCTCAATGCCTACAGCAAGACGCAACTGCCCCAGGCGCCGTCGCTGTTTTTCGAACTGCATGGCTCCGAGGCCGGGGTCAAGGAACAGGTCGAGACCGTGCGCATGGTCGCCGACGAACACGAGGGTCAAGACTTCGAATGGGCCGTGCACCCCGAGGATCGCAGCCGGTTGTGGCAGGCGCGGCACGAGGCCTATTTCGCTGCCCTCGCCCTGCGCCCGGGCTGTCGCTCGCTGACCACCGACGCCGTGGTGCCGATCTCACGCCTGGCCGAATGCATCGAAGCCACCGCCGCGGACCTGGCGGAAAACGGCTTGGTGGCACCGATCTTCGGGCATGTCGGCGATGGCAATTTCCATGCGCTGATCCTCGTTGACCCCAATGACCCGGACGAAGTGCAGCGCGCCGAAGCCGTGGCCCATCGCCTGGCCGAGCGGGCGATCGCCATGGATGGCAGCTGCACCGGCGAACACGGCGTCGGCCTGACCAAACAACATTTCATGGCCCTGGAACACGGCGCCAATGCGGTGGACGTGATGGCCGCGATCAAGGCCGCGCTGGACCCGAAACAGCTGATGAACCCCGGCAAGATCTTCCCCCGAGGCCGTGCGTTGCGCTGAGGCGCGATAGCATGGCGGCCGGAAGGAAACCGAGGGAGTCATCATGGAAATCCGTCAGATCAAATATTTCGTCGCCATCATCGATTGCGGCAGCCTGTCCCAGGCGGCGCGTCAGGTGCACGTCGCGCAATCGGCGCTGAGCAAACAGATGTCCGCACTGGAAGCCGAACTGGGTGCGCAGTTGCTCTATCGCAGTCACAACGGAGTGATCGCCAGCGAGGCCGGCAAGGTGTTCTACGAGTATGCCCAAGGCATGCTCAAACACCTCAGCGATGCCCGCGCGGCGGTCAACAGCAGCCCGGACGCGGTCAGCGGTTCAATTGTCGTGGCCTTGCCGCAATCGGTGGCGAGCATCCTCGCCATGCCGCTGATGCGTGCGGTCAAGGCGCGCTATCCGCTGGTGGCGTTCAACTTCAATGAAGAGCTGACCGGCAACGTCATGGATCAACTGGTCCATGGCCGGGTCGATCTTGCGCTGTTCACCTCCGAGGGCCTGCCGCCGCAGGTGCAGTTCAGCCCGTTGGTGGAAGAGGACTTCTACCTGATCCACATGGCCAACGACCCCGATGCGCCGCCAGCGGGAGAGGTATCGCTGGAACAGGCACTGGCACGGCCATTGGTGTTTCCCAGCCAGGCTCACAGCCACAGCACCCGCACCCTGGTGGAGCAGGCGGTGAAACGCCATGGCCTGTCTGTGGCCGAGATCGCGATGGAGGTCAATTCGGTGCACATCCTCAAGAGTGCGGTCGAGGCAGGTATCGGCCACACCATCATGCCGTTGAACCTGGCCATGCGCGAAATCGAGGACGGCCGCCTGGTGGCCCATCGCATCGCCGCCGATGGCCTGACCCGAACCCTGGGCATTTGCAGCTGCACCACAATGCCCGCCAGTCACCTGAAAAACCTGATCTGCGAGCTGATCCGCGACGTGGTCAACGAGCTCTGCGAAAACGGCGACTGGCCCGGAGGTCGACCGCTCTGACACGTTTCATGACCGCCCCGACAACAACAAGAAAGAGGCTTGAGATGAATTCACCTGAGATCGACGACAAGGCCCTGCACTCTGCCTATTGCAAAACCGCCTGGCGGATCATTCCGCTGCTGATCGTCTGCTACCTGGTCGCTTATCTGGATCGGGTCAACGTCGGCTTCGCCAAACTGCAGATGCTCGATGACCTGAAATTCAGCGACGCCGTCTACGGGCTCGGCGCCGGAGTGTTCTTCGTCGGCTACCTGATGTTCGAGATCCCAAGCAACATCGCCCTGCACCGGTTCGGAGCTCGCCGCTGGATCGCCCGGATCATGATGACCTGGGGCCTGTTGTCGGCGGCGATGATGTTCATCCAGACGCCGATGAGTTTCTATGTGCTGCGCTTTCTGATTGGCATCGCCGAAGCGGGGTTCTTTCCGGGGATCATCTTCTACCTCACCACCTGGTTTCCCAGTCACCGGCGCGGGGTGATGATTTCCCTGTTTATCGCCGCCCTGCCGATTTCCAGCATGCTCGGCTCGCTGATTTCCGGGTGGATCATGCAAAGCCTCGACGGCGTCGCCGGTTATGCCGGCTGGCAGTGGCTGTTCGTGATCGAAGGCTTGCCCGCGGTGTTCCTGGGGGCCGCGGTGTTTTTCCTGCTGCGCGACCGGATCGCCGATGCGCAATGGCTGAGCGCCGAAGAGAAACGCGGCATGCAGGCGGCGCTGGACCGCGAAGCCAGGGACAAGCCACAGCACTCGCTACGCGACGGTTTGCTCAATCCGAAGATCTGGCTGCTGGGCGCGGTGTATTTCTGTCTGGTGCTGGGGCAATACGTGATCAGCTTCTGGATGCCGACCATCATCCGTAACAGCGGCGTCGCCGAGCCTTGGGCCATCGGCGTGTTGACCGCGATTCCCTATTCGCTCGCGGCAATCAGCATGGTCCTGGTCGGCCGTAGCTCCGATCGCCATCGCGAGTACCGCTGGCACCTGGCAATCTGCGCCTGCATCGGCGCGGGCGGCGCGATCTTTGGCACCCTGTTCGGCAACAGTCTGCTGCTGGCCATGATCGGCCTGACGGTCGGCACCGCCGCGATGATCAGCAGCCTGCCGGTGTTCTGGGGCATGCCCACCGCCGTGGTCGGCGGCGCTGCGGCTGCGGCGGGGATTGCCTTGATCAATTCGCTGGGGAATGTGGCGGGTTTTTTCAGCACCATCGTTGTGGGCTGGTTGACGCAGATGACGGGCAGTACGCAGGTGGCTATGTACTTCATGGCTGGAGCGCTGGTGTTGGGGGGTGTGTTGGGTTTGAGCGTCTCCCGCCCCGGCAAGCGCCCGGCATCGACGGTGTCTGATCCCGTTCGAATTCCATAATCTTCATACAAATCCCGGGTGGGAGCGGGCTTGCTCGCGAAGAGGGAGTGTCAGTGCCGATGATGTTGGCTGACACACCGCTTTCGCGAGCAAGCCCGCTCCCACATTGGGTGTGTGTCTTGCGCAGTATTTGTGTTCACCGAACATCCCCTGTGGGAGTGAGCCTGCTCGCGATGGCGGTGCCTGTGTTTAATGCATGTTTAACGACTGTCAGTCGTTACTTGATGAAAGCTACAGCGCCTTGCGTCATTGCCTACGGGTACGCCAGAATCCGCCGGCTTGTGCGCCTTGGGGGTGGGTTTTATCGTTTGGCGGTCGCTGAGAAATTGGCGATCGGGTTTGGTAGCCCAGTATTCCCAGACGCATAGCGCCACGTTAAGCAGAACAGTTTTTCTCTGCTCAAAATGGCGGTCATGCGTAGGGCATCTTCGGATGCGCCGGGTTTCTGGGATTGACCGGTCTACCAACCTGCGTATGGCTGCCACCCTTCGTTTGGTAGCGAAGGATGACGGCTCCAAATGCTAATAACCCCAGGAGCTTTATCAATGAAAAAACCAACACCCAACCCACCCGAATCCAAATCAATTCCCGCCGCTGCCAACATCCGCTCCACCCCTCGCAAACCCTCCACCATGTTCATCGTCGATCCCGAACTCGATGCCGAAACCCTGCTCGCCCATGCCTGCGAATCGCTGGCCTCGGCCCATGTCATGACCATGGATCTGGCGGACCTTACCGAGGGTCCGGGGCTCAACACTTTGCTGGGAATTGCGCAGGTGATCATGCTGGGTGAATTGGCGGTGAACCGGGCGCTGGATCGACTGGACCCACCATAAATTTTCGCCACACCGCAAATCCCTGTGGGAGCGGGCTTGCTCGCGAAGAAGGAGTGTCAGTGCCGATGATGTTGGCTGACACACCGCCTTCGCGAGCAAGCCTCGCTCCTACAGGCCATGTACCGAGACCGGAACAGGGTTTGGTGCTTTACTCAATGCATTCCACCCCCCAGCGAGCCCGCCACCATGAACCGCAACGACCTGCGCCGCGTGGACATGAATCTGTTGGTGATTTTCGAGACATTGATGTTCGAGAAGAACCTGACCCGGGCCGGGGAGAAGTTGTTTCTCGGCCAGCCCGCGGTCAGTGCGGCGCTGGCGCGGTTGCGGGATCTGTTCGATGACCCGCTGCTGGTACGTAACGGTCGCGTGCTGGAGCCGACGCAGCGGGCGCTGGCGATTCTCAAGGAACTGCAGCCGGCGATGGACACGATTTCCGGTGCGGTCAGCCGGGCCAAGGATTTCGACCCGTCCACCAGCCGCGATGTGTTTCGCATCGGGTTGTCCGACGATGCCGAATTCGGCCTGTTTCCGCCCCTGCTCAAACAATTGCGCGAAGAGGCGCAGAACGTGGTGATCGTGGTGCGGCGGGTGAACTTTCTGTCGATGTCGTCGATGCTCGGCACCGGGGAGATTTCCGTCGGTATCAGCTACACCACTGAACTGCCGGCCAATGCCAAGCGCAAGAAGCTGCGGGATTTGAGCGTGAAGATTCTGCGCGGGGATAAACGCCCAGGCACGCTGACTCTGGACGACTACTGCGATCGGCCCCACGCGCTGGTGTCGTTTTCCGGGGATTTGACCGGGGCCATCGACACCGACCTGGCCCGTATCGGCCGCTCGCGCCGGGTGGTGCTGGCAGTTCCGCAGTTCGCCGGCCTGCGCTCGCTGATCGCCGGCACCGACATGCTCGCCACCGTGCCGGACTACGCGGCCGAAGCGTTGATCGACGGCAGCCCTCTGCTGCGTGCCGACGATGCGCCATTCGAGATAAACCTGTCCGAACTGTCCATGGTCTGGAACGGCGTCAACGATAACGATCCGGCAGAACGTTGGTTGCGCTCGCGAATTGCGGAGCACATGTCGGCTCCACCGTCGGGGCGTTCAGCGAATTGAAATGCGGGTCGGTCTCGCGCATGTAGATCGGCAGGTCGGTCATCGGCGGCATGGCCGGGATCTCGAAGTAGATCTGCACGATCCAGCCACGGTGATAGCTGGCGTGGTTGACCACGTGCAGGAACATCGCGCCGGCGCTCATGGTGCCGCTTTCCCCGGAAACAAAGGTGAACCGCAGAGGCTTGTCCAGCGAGGCGTCGGTCTGTCGCTCCGCCCAGTCGACGTACCAGCGATCGACGGCCTTTTGCGCCTCACGCAGGTCCGAAAGCACGGGATGGATCAGGTCATGGGAGGTTTTGAAGTTGTGGCCCCGCCCTTCGAGATGGGCCTGCCAGATGCGGTCGACGACGTAGATGTGGTTCAGGGTGCCAATGATGGTGCCGAAAACGCCGGCGCGTTGTTTCTCGACCTCCCCCGCGGGTAACTGCGCCAGGTTGTCGAACAGGCGCCGATTGGCCCATGTTCGGTAGTCGGCGAGCATGTGGGCAGTGCGTACGTTGATCATCAGATGTCTCCGATGGCGAAGAGCGCATTTCCCAAGGATAGCGCTAACAGAGACAGGCGGTGCGGGGGCTGATTACCGGTCATCAGTTCACCCCGCCTCCTGTAGGAGCGAGCATGCTCGCGATGGAAGTACGGACAACGCGGGGTGTCAGACAGCCAACGTCATCGTTGACGACCATCGCGAGCGTGCTCGCTCCTACAGGGTCCGTGTTACTCGGTCGGCCAGAGCCAGGCAGCTGGTCAGCCCCGGCGATTCGATGCCGAACAGGTTGATCAGCCCCGGCACTCCGTGCTCCGCCGGTCCATCGATACGGAAATCGGCAGCCGGCTCGCCCGGGCCGCTGATTTTCGGGCGGATACCGCTGTAGGCCGGTTGCAGACTGTTATCCGGCAACCCCGGCCAGTAGCGCCGGATCGCCGCGTAAAAACCGTCGGCCCGTGCCGGGTCCACGCGGTAATCGATACCCGAGACCCACTCCACATCCGGCCCGAACCGCGCCTGCCCGCCAAGGTCGAGGGTCATGTGCACGCCGAGCCCGGCGCTTTCCGGTGCCGGATACACCAGATGGCGAAACGGCGCCCGGCCACTGAAGCTGAAATAGCTGCCCTTGCACAAATACGCGGTAGGCACATGCCGAGCGGGAAGGCCTTCAATGCGCCCGGCCACCTCAGGCGCCGACAACCCCGCACAATTGATCAGTTCGCGACAGGTCAGGGTCATCGGCTCGGCGCCGCCCATCTGCAGTTCAAACCCCTGCTCGATGCAGCGCCCCGACACCAGCGGCGTATGAAAAACCAGCGACGCGCCATGGGCCTCGGCATCGCCTTGCAGCGCCAGCATCAGCCCATGGGAATCGACGATGCCGGTGGACGGCGACCACAGCGCGGCGACACAAGACAGCTTTGGCTCAAGCGCCCTCGCCTGCTCGGCATCCAGCCATTGCAGATCCTCCACGCCGTTCTGCCGCCCCTGCTCCAACAGCTTTCCCAGGGACAGCTTTTGCGCTTCATCGGTGGCGACAATCAACTTGCCCAGGCGCTGATAACTCACGCCGCGCTCCTCGCAATAGGCGTAGAGGCGTTGCTTGCCCTCCACGCACAACTGTGCCTTGAGGCTGCCGCCGGGGTAGTAGATACCGGCGTGGATCACTTCGGAGTTGCGCGAACTGACCCCGACACCGATGCCTTCCCCGGCCTCGACCACGATCACTTCGCGCCCGCTCATGGCCAGGGCTCTGGCCACCGCCAACCCGACCACCCCGGCACCCACTACCACGGCGTCGATGTCGACGCTGACCGTCCCCGCTGCCATCAAACCAGTCCCCGCTCCCGATAGTCGATCAGGCTTGAGAATATCGCCAACAGGAAGGCCATGACCACGAAGAAGATCAGCACCAGGAAATACGAACCGGTGAACTGCACGATCAGGCCGATCAGGATCGGCACGATGACGCCGGCCATGTTGCCGCAGAAGTTCATGGTGCCGGCCAGCACGCCGGTCTTCGAGGTGCCGCCGAGGATCGACGGAATGCACCAGTACATGCCGCACCAGCGAATGAAGAACATCGCCACGCACAGCAGACCGATGGCCTGGCTGGCCTGCGAGGTGTAGGCGGTGCCGAGCATGCAGAGTGCCGCCACCAGGGCGGAGCCGCTGAACATGCTGCGCATCACCAGGTTCGGCGAGGCACCGGTGGATTTCCATTTGTCACCCAGGTAGCCGCCGACCAATTCACCGACGAAACCGCACATGAAGATCAGGAAGGTCGCGCCGCCCATGCCGGAAATGTTCAGGCCGTGGGTCTGGTGCAGGTAGCTCGGCATCCAGGTCAGCAGGCCGTAGAACACGCTGAGGATGCAGCAGTAGCCGGCGAACATCGCCAGTACCGAACGGTCCCGCAGCAGCTCCTTGAACGGGATGCTGGTGACCGCGCCGGCCTTGCTGACCGTGGCGTTGCCGGCGGTGATGTGCGCAAGCTCGGCGGCGTTGACGCCCGGGTGTTCGCTGGGATGGTTGCGGATGTATTTCCAGGCCAGCACCCCGGCGAGCATGGTGCCGACGCCGGCGATTACGAAGGCGATGCGCCAGGAATCGAACCAGGCGATCAGCCCGGCAATGATGATCGCGCCGAAGGCACTGCCCAGCGGCGCACCGCCGTCGACCAGCACCGCGCCGCGTCCGCGCTCGTTCGGCGTCAGCCAGGCGCCGTTGAGCTTGGCGCCGGCCGGCATGATCGGCGATTCGGCAACGCCCAGGCCCATGCGGGTGATCAAAAGGGTGATCCAGTTGTGCGCACCGGCGGCCAGCGCCTGGAACGCGCCCCAGGCCACGGTCGCCACCACGATCACGCGGCGGGTGTGGAAACGGTCCAGCAGCATGCCGCCGGGGATTTGCATCAACGCGTAGGACCAGAAAAACGCGCTGAGCATCAGGCCTTCGAGGGCTGGGGGGATCTGGAACTCTGTGGAGATCATCGGCAACGCCACCGACAGCGAGGCGCGGTCGATGTAGTTGATGGCGGTCAGCATCAGCATGATGAGGAAGATCCGCCAGCGTACGGTGGTGGCTCGTTCGGTTGCGGACGCGGCTGGGATGGCCAGGCTTTCGGCACTCGGATTGTTCATGGAGGGGCGCTCTTATTGTTGTGGAAACAAGCGGCCCCACTCTAATCACGGCTCCGGGTGCTGAATAATGATGGGATCTGATTGGGGGATTACTGGCAGTCATCCCCCGGGATTTGTGTTGAATTCAAGGGCCTCTTCGCGGGCAAGCCTCGCTCCTACAGGGGGCGATGGCGTATTCCATTACCCACTGTAGGAGCGAGGCTTGCCCGCGAAGAGGCCGGTTGATTCAACAACAAACCAACAGGCAATCAGAAAGTCCCGGGATAACTCCCGCCATCGAGCAACAGGTTCTGCCCGGTCAGGAACCCCGACTGCGCTCCACAGATGAACGCGCAATACGCACCAAACTCATCCGGCCGGCCAAAGCGCTGCGCCGGCACATGCTTGCGCCGCTGCTCGGCAATGCTCTCCACGCTCGCACCATTGGCCTCGGCCGCCGCGTTCAGGGTCTTGTGCAAGCGCTCGGTCTCGAATGGGCCCGGCAACAGGTTGTTCACCGTGACATTGTTCCCCGCCAACCGCGCCTGGCGCGCCAGCCCCGCGATGAATCCGGTCAGCCCGCTGCGCGCGCCGTTGGACAGGCCCAGCACGTCGATCGGCGCCTTCACCGCGCCGGACGTGATGTTCACGATACGCCCGAACCCACGCTCGGCCATGCCGTCGACACAGGCCTTGATCAGCTCGATCGGCGTGAGCATGTTGGCGTCCAGCGCCTTGAGCCAGTCTTCGCGCTGCCAGTCGCGGAAGTCCCCCGGCGGCGGCCCGCCGGCGTTGTTCACCAGAATGTCGACCTGCGGACAGGCCGCCAGCACCTGCGCCCGCACCGCCGCTTCGCTGATGTCCCCGGCCACGGTGCGCACCTCGATGGTGGGTGCCACCTGACGCAGTTCTGCGGCAGCCGCCTGCAGGGTCTCATCGCCCCGGGCGTTGATCACCAGGTTCACGCCCTCCTTCGCCAGCGCCCGCGCACAGGCCAGGCCCAAGCCCTTGCTGGCGGCGCAGACAATCGCCCAGCGCCCCGAAATTCCCAAATCCATGACCCTGCTCCCGTCGAGTGAAAGCGCCCACGTTAACACCGCACACCCCCTTCACAGGGGATGACAAAGGGTGATCGCAGGATCAGACCTTTTCATTATCGGCGCTCCCGAGCGCTGATTACTGTTGCCCCACGAACAAGAACCACAAGCGGGAGACACCCATGAACCCATTTCAGTTTTACTTCCCCACCACCCTCAAGAGCGGCAACGGCCTGGTGCGTCAGGCCGGCGCGCTGCTCAAGCCCCATGTGCAGAAAAAGCTGCTGGTGGTCACCGACGAAGGCCTGATGGCGTCGGGGGTGATGGAAGCCTTTTTCGCCTCGCTGGCTGAAAGCGAGATTGCCTACGAAGTGTTCGCCGGAGTCGAGCCCAACCCCACCACCGACGTGCTGGAGCGCGCCGTGGCGTTCCTCAAAAGCCACGATTGCGATTCGGTGATCGGCGTCGGCGGTGGCAGCAGCATCGACACCGCCAAGGGTGTCGCGGCCATGGCCACCAACCCCGGCAACATTCTCGACTACGAGGGCTACGACAAACTCAAGCAGCCGCCGCTGCCGATCTTCGCCATCCCGACCACGTCCGGCACCGGCAGCGAGTGCACCGCGTCCACGGTGTTCACCAACACCAAGACGCTGTTCAAGACGGTGATCATCAGCCCGGCGCTGTTTCCGAAGCTGGCGATTCTCGACGCCGAGCTGACCCTCAAGCTGCCGCCGTCGATCACCGCCGCCACCGGCATGGACGCCCTGACCCACGCCATCGAATCCTACGTGTCCAAACAGGCCAACCCGATCAGCCAGGCCCTGGCGCTGCATGCGATCAAGATGATCTGCACCCACCTGCCGAAAGCCTTTTTCACCGGTTCCGATCTACACGCCCGGGAGCAGATGCTGCTTGCCTCGTTCCTCGCCGGCGTCGCCTTCGCCCAATCGAAACTGGGCAACGTGCATGCGATCTCCCACACCTTCGGCGGCGTGTTCAACATTCCCCATGGCATCGCCAACGCCACGCTGTTGCCCTACGTCATCGAATTCAACCTGCCCGCCTGCCCTGAACTGTTCCGCGAAATCGCCCTGGCCATGGGTGAGAACGTCGATGGCCTGAGCGTGGCTCAAGCCGGGCACAAAGTGGTGGAGCACGTGCAGGCGCTGAACAAGGCCATCGGCATCCCCGACAACATCAAGGACCTGGGCGTGGACCTGGAGTACATGCCGCAGATGGTCAGCGACTCGATGCGCAGCGGCAACGTGCTGGTCAACCCGCGCCTGACCACTGCCGCCGACGTCGAGCGAATCATCCGCAACGCCTACCACGGCACTCACTGATCACTGCAAGAGAGACAACCCCATGTTTTATGAAATGCGCACCTACACCATTCAGATCGGCAAGATGCAGACCTACCTCAAGCACTTCGAGGAAAACGGCCTGCTCGTGATCTCCCGCTACACCACGCTGGTGGGCTGGTGGTACACCGAAATCGGCGAGCTGAACCAAGTGATCCACATCTGGGCCTACGAGAGCCTGGACGATCGCATCAAGAAACGCGCCGCCCTCTACCAGGACCCGGACTGGCTCGAAGGCTTCGTCCCGGTCGCCTTCCCGATGCTGGAAAAAATGGAATCGAAACTGCTGATGCCGGCGCAGTTTTCCCCGATCAAATAACCCCCACACACCGCATTTCCCTGTGGGAGCGGGCTTGCTCGCGAAGAGGCCGTGTCAGTCAACGTTGATGTGGCTGACACACCGCTTTCGCGAGCAAGCCCGCTCCCACAGGGGAATGTGCGTGCATCGGAATCCGTGTAAACCAAGGAAAACCCCATGTGCGAACACAACAACAATACCGCCGCCCACCCTTCTCCCGATGCCAAGGCCCTGCTCGAAGGCCTGCCCACCAACTGGGGAAAATGGGGGCCTGACGATGAAGTCGGTGCCCTTAACTACCTGCAAAACGCCGAAGTGCTGCGCGGCATCAGCGCCGTGCGTCAGGGCAAGACGTTCACCCTGCAAGTGCAGATCGGCCATCCCAAGGGCGAGCCGCTGTGGCCAGGCCGTCGTCCGTCGATGCGGGTCAACGTGCTGGACAAGGGCCACTTCCTGGCCGGCAAGACCCACTTCGACGGCCACGTCGAATACGCTGACGACGTGATCTTCATGCACCTGCAAGGCTCGACCCAGTACGACGCCCTGGGCCACGTCTGGCACGACAACAAACTGTGGAACGGCTACGACGCCATGAGCACCATCGGCGGCATGGACAAGGCCAGTATCCTGCCGATTGCCGAGCGCGGGATCGTCGGGCGCGCGGTGCTGATCGACATGGCCCGTCATCGCGACAAGGCGGTGCTGGACAAGGGCGAGACCTTCAATCACCACGACCTGCTGGCCGCCGCGAAAGCCCAGGGCATCGAGATCCAAAAGCGTGACATTTTGATCATCCGCACCGGCTGGATCGGCTCGTTCTACGAGCGCGAACCCGATGAGTTCTACAAGGATTTCGCCGAGCCGGGCCTGACCTTCAGCCGCGAACTGGTGGAGTGGTTTCACCAGATGGAAATCCCCAACCTGGTCACCGACACCATGGCCAACGAAGTCGCGGTCGATCCGCAGTCGGGCGTGCTGATTCCGCTGCACAACGCACTGATGCGCAACCTCGGCGTGACCTTCACCGAAGTGGCGTTGCTCGATGAACTGGCCGCAGACTGCGCCGAAGACGGCCAGTGGCAGTTCCTCTACACCGCCGCGCCCTTGAAGATCGTCGGCGGCACCGGCGCGCCGGTGAACCCCATCGTGATCAAGTAGTCAGGTCGCGCTGCAATTCGTTGATCAGCAGGGTCGCCGCCGGAGACAGATCGGCGCCGACCCGGCTGATCACGCCATAGGGCTCGATCAAGGCGCGCAGCGACACCGGCAGCTTCACCAGCAAGTCATGCTGCTCGCAGAACTCGGCCACTTCCACCGGGATCACCGCCAGCAGGGTCGGGTCCTGCTGCACCAGCATCATGGTGGCGAAGGTCGACGAGGTTTCCAGCGGATAACGCGGAATCTCCAGCCCCGCCTCGTTCAGTTCCCGCTCCAGCGCCTGGCGCATCGGCATGTCCTTGGGATAGACCACCCAGCGGTAATCGCTCAGTTGCGACAGCTGCAATGACTCGACCCTGGCCAGCGGATGGTCCTTGCTGGCGACTACCGCCAGGGGCTCTTCGCTCAACTCAATGCAGTCATAGGCGTCCGAACGCTGGCCGACGCTGGTGCGACAGATCGCCAGGTCCAGCCGTCCCTGATCCAGCAGACCGAGCAGCGTGGCACTGGTGTTTTCCACCAGCTCCACCGACAGCTCCGGCTGCTTGAGGCGCAGTTCGGTCAGCGCCCGGGTCAGCAACGGCACCGCGCCCATGATCACCCCCACCGACAGCCGCCCGCCCTGGCCGCGCATGATGCTGAGCATTTCCTCGCGCAGGTGCTCCACATCGCTGTAGATCAGCCGCGCATAACGGATCATGCAGCGCCCCATTTCATTGGCCACCAGGCCCTTGGGCTGGCGTTCGAACAGCGGCATGCCGAGCAACGACTCGACCTCGTGCAGCGCCTTGGTGGCGCCGGACTGGGATATCGAGATCTGCTCGGCGGCCTTGTGCAGCGAGCCGCGATCATCGAGGGCGATCAGCAACCTCAGCTGTTTGAGGCGCAGACGTGATGCGATGCTGCCAAGTGAAGGGACCATATCGTCGGGTGCTCTGTTCAAGTTGCGAATCCATCGGGACCTAAGACAGTGTAGGAGCGAGCACGCTCGCGATGGTCGTCAACGATGACGCGGGGTGCCTGACACCCAGCGGTGCTCTGGCGTTCATCGCGAGCGTGCTCGCTCCTACAGGGGATTGCGTTGGCCCCTGTCTCGCGCATTATTTTGGGGCGCGGTCTCGGGGCCGGACAAATGACAACAACGGGCCAGGGGATGAGCGTTCGTCATCCCCTGGCCCGTTGTTGAGAAACGGTATCTCTCAGCGAATCGCCACCGGGTTGATGTTGACCTGGGTCGAGCCCTTGTAGAGCGGCTGGCCGAGCACGAACATGAAGGTCCAGGCCTTGTCCTTGACCAGTGCGCGGCTGTCGATCAGCTCCAGGTTATAGATGCCGTTCTTGGCCAGCATGAACTGGTTGACCGGGAATTCCTGACCATCGGTGCCGGGGTAGATTTCCGAGGCCCAGGTGTCGCCGCCGAACGCGACGATCTGCTTGTCCGCCAGCCACTTGGCTGCCTCCATGCCGATGCCCGGTTCCACGGCGAGGAATTTCTCGTTGTCCTTGCCCAAAAGCTCAAGCCAACCGGTGTTGAACAGCACCACGTCGCCCTTCTCGATGCTGATGCCCTGCAGGTCCAGAGCCTTCTGGATATCGGCGACGGTGAACTCGGTTTTCTCCGGCACGATGGCCTTGCCATACACCGCGGTCATGTCCAGGACCACGCCACGGGTCACGATCGGCGGGACCTTTTCGATGCCGAGCTTCTTCACGCCCTCGACGGTCACGAAGTCGGCGGCGCGATTGCCGTTGTAGTAGACGTTGTCGATGCCAATGTGGCCGATGCCATTGAGCTGCGTGCCAACCCCGGTCCAGCCCACTACCAGTTCATCGTTGAAGGTGAATTTGTTCGGCCCCATGGTGGTGCCGCCCGCCTCGCCCGGCTGGACGTTGGTCAGGTGGAAACTGCGATGGCGGAAGGCGGGCAGGTTCTTGTCGATGGCCACTGCCAACGGGTAGGTCTTGCCGGTCTTGATCAGCTTGGCGGCGTTGAGCACCGAGTCGGCGGTGATCAGGTTCGCCGCGCCGATTTCATCCTGGGCACCGTAACGCGACGGGTACCAATTTTGCGCATCGGCGGCGTGGGCGGCGTTGAGGGTGAACAGCAGGGCAAAAGGCAGTACCAATCGGTTGAGCATGGGGCAAATCCTTGTCTGATTTCGATCGCGCCAAGGTACCCAGCGCTTTTGTGCGAAAACAGACAGGGATCGACAATACAATTGTTCCGGATTTTCACGAGTGCCCGGACAGACAGCGCTGGACTTCAACGGTGAACTGACATAAAACCCGTAAATCCTGCCAGTCGATCAAGCGCCGTTACGTTTATACCGTTTGCGAATTAAGATTATTCCAACTCGCTAAAACAGAAGCTCATGAACGAAATCGCCAGCTCTCCCGCCTCCCCCGCGTCATCCACCAAGCTTGCGTGCGACCCCTCGCGTTTGATTGTGTTTCTCGCCTATCCCGAAATGGGCCTGCTGGACCTGACCGGTGCCCAGACCGTGTTCTGGGCGGCGTCCAAGTACATGAACGCGCGCAACCTGCCGGGTTATACGCTGCACACCGCGAGCCTGGCCGGCGGCCTGATGCACACCGCCGAGGGCCTGGCCGTCAACACCGTGGCGCTCAGCGATTTCGATGCTCGAACCATCGATACCCTGATCGCCCCTGGCGCGCCGAACATTCTGCAGGCCATGAATCATTCTCTGGATCTGGTGGCCTGGCTGGCTGAAGCCTCGGGCAAGGCCAAGCGCACCGCCTCGGTGTGCAGCGGCACCTTTCTGCTGGCCGAGGCCGGTTTGCTGGAAGGTCGCCGCGCCGCGACCCACTGGCTGATGTGCGACATGCTCAAGGAGCGCTACCCGGCCATCGAAGTCGACAGCGATGCGATCTTCGTCAAGCAGGATGCGATCTGGACCAGCGCCGGCGTCAGCGCTGGCATCGATCTTGCCCTGGCGCTGGTGGAGGAGGATTGCGGGCGCGAAGTGGCGCTGCTGGTGGCGCGGGAGATGGTGGTTTTTCTCAAGCGTCCCGGCGGTCAGGCCCAGTACAGTCAGTTGCTCAAATCGCAAACCAGTGAAAGTGCCGCGTTCGACGAACTGCACCTGTGGATCTCGCACAACCTGGCCACCGAAAACCTCACCGTCGAAACCCTTGCCCAGCAGGTGCAAATGAGCCCGCGCAACTTCGCCCGGGTCTACAAGCTCAAGACCGGCCGGACTCCTGCCAAAGCCGTGGAAGTGCTGCGTGTGGAGGCTGCCCGGCGTTTGCTGGAAGAATCCGAACGCAACATCGACCAGATCTCCAGGCTCTGTGGCTTCGGTGATGAAGAGCGGATGCGCCTGACCTTCCAGCGCAATCTCGGGGTCTCGCCAAGGGAATACCGCAGCCGGTTTTCGCGGTGATCTGAAGGTCACAATCCTGAACCATCACCCAATCCCCTGTGGGAGCGAGCCTGCTCGCGATGGCGGTGTGTCAGGCAACATTGATGTGTCTGATCCAGCGTCTCGCGAGCAGGCTCGCTCCCACAGTAATCCGTGGCACTGCTGGATTCTGTACTCAACACATAACCTGGTGGGTTCGGGCGTATCTGAATTGCCAGGGAACTCTCGGCGAGCCGCACGCATCTGAAAAGATGAGGTACTTCCTTTTTGCTGCACGCTTCAGAGGACACCATCATGCGCCGTCTGATTATCGTTTCTTCCCTGCTGCTGTGTTTACCTGTCGGCTCTGCATTGGCCGATGTGGATGCGGGTGATGTCGCCACTTCGGCTGGCGTTTCCGCGTCCCTTTATTCCACTTTCAAGGATCACAAACTCGTGGTTCCTGCCCGGGATGACGCCTCCAGCTTCGTGGCCAGTGGCGGTGCCATTCGCGGCGCGTATCTGGAATCGGTGTTCGAGAAACTCCGGCAGGACAATCCCAACCTCGTCAACGCAAGCGATGAAGAACTGGCCCAGGCCGTCCTCGTGCATGACGATGTAGTCGCCAATCACTAAAGAACCCTGTAGGAGCGAGCATGCTCGCGATGGCCTCAAGAACGACGCGGGGCAACAGTTGCCCAGCGTTATCGTTGGCGACCATCGCGAGCATGCTCGCTCCTACAGTAGAGCTGCATTCAACGTGACCAGCCGCTTACCAATTGCGCGCTGATGCTCACCCCGCCACACACCACAATCACCACGTCATGGGCACCGGCAATGGCCGGGTGGTCCAGATAGGCGATGGCCAGTGAAACGCCGCAGGCGGGTTCGACCAGTTGGCGCAGGTCGCTGGCGTAGCGCACCACGCCCATGATTGCCTGCTCGTCACTGAGCACCACGCACTGATGGTCGAAGTCGAGGATATGTTTTACCGGCCATTCGGCCACCAATGATGCGCCAAGGGACCGGGCGACGGTGTCGATGCGCGGCAGCTTGACCGGATGCCCGGCGCTGACGGCAGCGGCGAAGGACGCCGCGCCTTCGGTTTCGCAGGCGACGATCCGGCAGTCCATGCGCTGGTGACGGATCAGTCCGGTGAGGATTCCCGCCAGCAAGCCACCGCCGCCGACCGAGGTGACGATGGCGTCGAACTGCGGACAGTCTTCGATGATTTCATCGATCATCGTGCTGTGCCCTTGCCACAGCACCGGGTGGTCGAAGGCTGGTACGTATTCGGTGTCCGCACCCTTCGCCAGTTCCTTGGCCTTCTGATTGGCCTCGTCCCAGACCTTGCCGTGGACGATCACTTCGGCGCCGGTTTTCTGGATGCGCGCGCGGGTGGATTCGGGGGTGGTGTGCGGCACCACCACGCAAGCTTTCAGCCCAAGGCGGGCGGCGGCCACGGCGGTCGCAAAACCGGCGTTGCCACCGGAAGGACAGATCACCTTGCGCTTGCCCTGCGCCACCGCCTGGCTGCACAACAAACCGATGCCGCGCACCTTGAAGGAACCGCCGGGTTGCAGGTTTTCCAGCTTGAGCCAGATTCGGCGGGACGGCGTCGAGAGGTCCGGATGGAGGATCAGGGGTGTTCTGATGTGCAGCATGACAGGCTCCTGTTGCAGGCCACGGGCCTGAGGGAGGCCGGTGGTGAACGGTGCTCAGACAAGTCTAGTCCACCCTATGGTTCTGTTGTGTTGCTGATGACGCCTTCGCGGGCAAGCCCGTTCCCACAGGTACAGGCGCAAACCTTGTGGGAGCGGGCTTGCACTAATGCCAGTCAGTTAAGAGATTCAACTGGCGATGAGGACATTGTGGCGAGGGGGCTTGCCCCCGTTGGAGTGCGTAGCGCTCCCATGATTTTGGGGCCGCTGCGCAGCCCAACGGGGGCAAGCCCCCTCGCCACAGGTATGTGTTCGTCCGCAAGAACGCCGCAAAATCAGAGGTAACGCGGCGCCGCCTTGGAATTGCCGAACAACCCCGACAGCACCTGGCGCTGTGCCTCATGGCGGTCCCACTGGGAACCATCATGCAACCCCGGAATGGTCACCAGCTCGCCGCTGGCCAGCCCCACCAAGGCGGCATCGACCATATCGCCGGCCGACATCACGATCTCCTGCGGCAGGTTTTCCACCGGGTTGCCCGCTTCGCTCCAGAAGTCCGTAGCGGTAGCGCCCGGCAGCACGGCCTGGATGCGCAGGCCCTTGTCGGCCAGTTCATGGTGCATCGACTGACTCAGGGCCAGAACGAACGCCTTGGTGGCGCCGTACACGCCGTTGAGGATTTCCGGGGCGATGGCCACGATCGAGCCGATGTTGATCACGGTGCCGCCGCCACGGGCGACGAACCCCGGTGCCACTGCGTACGCCAGGCGAGTCAACGCCGTGATGTTCAGGGTGATCATCGCTTCCATGTCATCCACCGGGCTGCCGAGCAGCGGCATGACCGCCCCCACCCCGGCGTTATTGACCAACAGGGTGATGCTGGCGTCGCTGCGCAGGATCTGCTCGACCCTCAGCAAATCGGCCTTGTCCTTCAAATCGGCCGCAACCACTTCCACGCTGCGCCCGGTTTCGTCGCTCAAGCGGTTGGCCAAGGCATCGAGTTTTGCCTGGCTGCGGGCGACCAGAATCAGGTCGTAACCCTGACGGGCCAGGCGGTCGGCGTACACCGCGCCGATGCCTGAAGATGCGCCGGTGATCAGGGCGGTGCCTTTGGATGAAAGCGTCATGTGCAATGTCCTTCACGAAGAGGCGAGATATTCGCCGGTGTGAGCAGTTATAAGGGGGCTCGCCGGCGGCGCAAATGACGTTTAAAGTACGTTTTTCGGACATGACCTTTTGAGGACATCCCATGATCAGCGTGGCCTTCGTGGTTTTCGACAGGTTCCAGTCCATGGCGCTGGCGGCGATGCCGGTGTTCGAGTACGCCAATTTCAGCGCCGGCGAAACCCTTTACGACGTGCGCGTGCTGTCCGAGGACGGGCGAAACCTGCGGGCTTCAGGTGGACTGACGGTAGGCACCGAGGCGTTCGATGAGCGGGTGTTCGATACGGTGATCGTGGTGGGCGGCGATTCGGTCCTCGAACAGGCCCCGGAGGCAGTGCTCGATTACCTGCGATCCAGCGCCACGACGGCCCGGCGCACCGCGTCGATCTGCTCCGGCGCCTTTGTCATGGCCCAGGCCGGCCTGCTCGACGGACGTCGCGCCACCACCCATTGGGCCTATGCCCGGCAACTACAGGAGCGCTTTGCCTCGATCAAGGTGGAGGCCGACCGCATCTATGTGATCGACGGTTCGATCTGGACCTCTGCCGGAATGACCGCCGGCATCGATCTGGCGCTGGCCATGGTAGAAAAGGATTTCGGAGCGGAGCTGGCGCGTTCGGTGGCGCAGAAGCTGGTGATGTATCACCGTCGAGGCGGCGGTCAGTCGCAGCACTCGGCGTTGCTGGAGTTGGAGCCGAAGTCTGACCGAATCCAGACGGTGCTTGGTTATGCGCGGGAGCATCTGGCCGAGGCGCTGTCGGTGGAGCAGTTGGCGGAGGTGGCGAGCCTGAGTCCACGGCAGTTCAGCCGTGCCTTTCGTGCAGAAACCGGGCAATCACCGGCCAAGGCCGTGGAAAACCTGCGTCTGGAGGCGGCAAGACAACTGCTCGAACGAGGACGCCTGAGCCTGGATCAGATTGCCCTGGAAACCGGCTTCAGCGACCGCCGCCGCATGCGCGAGGCTTTTCTCCGAGCATTCGGCCAGCCACCGCAAGTCATCCGCCGCACAGCCCGCACCGAGATCCCCCTGTAGGAGCGAGCATGCTCGCGATGCACGCAAGAACACCGCGGGGCATCAGGCCGCCAGCGTTATCGTTGACGACCATCGCGAGCATGCTCGCTCCTACAGGGTTTGGTGTTGGCCGAGGTGCATCAGGCCAGCTTCATCGACCTGTACGGTAATCGACTCATAACTCCCCACCGTCGCGTGCTCCGTCTCAAGTTTCTGCTCATGCGCCGCCGTGATGATCAACAAATCCGCCCCCGCCGCTTCCGCTGCCTGTATCCCCACGGTGGCATCCTCGAACACCAGACAATCGCCAATCTCCACACCCAACCGCCGCGCGGCCAGTCGATACCCGGACGGGTCAGGCTTGCCGACGGTGACGTCTTCGGCTGTGATCATCACCTGTGGCTCAGGCACCCCGGCCGCCGCCATCCGCCTTAACGCCAGCGTCCTCGGCGCCGAGGTCACGATAGCCCATTGATGAACCGGCAACGCCTTGAGAAAAGCCGCCGCACCGGCGACCTCTTCCACGCCGTCGACATCCTCGATTTCCGCCTGGGTCACCCACGCCGCTTCCACCTCGGCATCGACGCCGGGCAGGTTCAGGCGGCGGATGGTGTCGATGGCGCGGGCGCCGTGGATGGTGGGCAAAAAGGTCTCGACATCGACACCGTGACGCCGGGCCCAGGTGGCCCAGACGCGCTCGGCGGCGGCGATGGAGGTGAGGATGGTGCCGTCCATGTCGAACAGGAAGGCGCGGTAAGGGGTGTCGAAAATAGTCGCGGGCAAGGGAGACGTTCCTGTCAGGGGGGGTCAGGCAAATCTACACGATCCCCGCCCTCTGTAGGAGCGAGCTTGCTCGCGATGGTCGTCAACGATGACGCTGGCAGCCTGACACCCGGCGGTGCCTGTGCCTCCATCGCGAGCAAGCTCGCTCCTACAGTGAGGTTTTGTGGGATTTCAAGGCACCCTCGACGCAATCGAGCAGTTGCCCCAGCGCCCAGGGTTTCTTGATGAACGACACGTCGTGGCGCACCCCTGAACTCTCCGGCGTTTCATAGCCGGACATGATCATGATCGGCTTTTCGGGCCAGCGATCGCCGAACAGATTAGCCAGATCGGCGCCGTTGAGCGTGCCCGGCATGGTGATGTCCGTCAGCAACAACTCGACTTCTTGCGCATGCTGCTGCAGGTAGACCGACGCGGCATCCGCGCTGGCTTGAGACTGCACCACATACCCCTCCTCCTGAAGAATCTCGCAGAGAAACTCCAGGATCAACGGATCGTCCTCCACCACCAGAATCAATCCGCCCGGAAGGTCTCCACCTGCAGTCGGCTCACGATTCATGACCTTGCCGCTCCCTGTATATCTCAATGATTTCGCGGGCTCTAATCCGCCACCTACAGGTATGAGCAGCGGCGCCCGCGGAAATTCATTTTTGATACAGGCAAACGATTAAATCAGGCTTCCTCGAGGATCAGGTCGGCGCCCTTCTCCGCCACCATCAGCACTGCGGCGTGGGTATTGCCGGAGGTCACGTTGGGGAAAATCGACGCGTCGACGATGCGCAAACCGTGCATGCCGTGGACCTTGAGGCGCTTGTCCACCACCGATTTCTGCTCGTCCGAGCCCATGGCGCAGGAGCCGCACAGGTGATAGATCGAACCGCAGTTCTCGCGGAAGTACTGCAGCATCTGCTCGTCGGTTTCAATCGCCGGCCCCGGCAGCACTTCGTCGACGGTGATGCCCTTGAGCGCCGGTGCGCCCATGATCTTGCGCATCAGCCGGCTGCCCTGGATCACCTCGTCGATGTCTTTCTGGGTGCTCAGGTAGTTCGGGTCGATCAGCGCCGCGTCCCGTGGGTTTTTCGAGGCGATCTCGATGTGCCCGCGGCTGGTCGGCCGGCACGGGTTGAAGCACAGCAGGAAGCCTGAGTACGGCTCGGGCTTGAGGCTGGCCTTGTTGTTTTTCGGGATCTGGTACGACAGCGGGTTGAAGTACAGCTGCAGGTTCGGGTTGCTCTGCTGCTCGTCGCCACGGAAGAAACCGCCGGCCTGGTTGACGCTCATGGCCAGCGCGCCCTTGCGGGTGAACAGGTACTTTAGGCCCAGCTTGAACTGGCCGAACAGCGAACTCAGCTCATCGTTGAGCGTCGGGATGTTGGCCTTGTAGTAGTAACTGGCGCACAGGTGGTCCTGCAGGTTCTGCCCCACCGCCGGCAGGTGTTTGACCAGCGGGATGTTGTGTTTGGCCAGCAGCGCCTGATCGGCGACGCCGGACAATTGCAGGATCTTCGGTGTATCCACGGCGCCGGCGCAGAGGATCACTTCCTTGTTCGCGGTGAAGGTGCGGACCACGCCGTGTTGGGTGATGGACACGCCGGTGGCGCGTTGCTGGTCATCGAACAGCACGCGATCGACCAGGGCGTAATGTTCGATGCTCAGGTTCGGCCGGCTCAGCGCCGGATGCAGATGCGCAAAGCTGCTGGAAGAGCGTTGACCGTTACGGGTGTTGACGTCGTAAATGCCGGCGCCTTCGAAGTTGCGGCCGTTGAAGTCTTCGCTCAGCGGGTAACCCAACTCGTCGCAGCCCTTGAGGAACACATCGCAGATCGGGTGAGTCTGGCCCTTCATCGGGGTGATGCTGATCGGGCCGCTGCCACCGTGGTATTCGCTCTCGCCCAGCGGATGGTTTTCCAGTTTGCGGAAGTACGGCAGCACGTCCTTGAAACCCCAGCCGTCGTTGCCGTTGGCTGCCCAGTCGTCGAAGTCATGGGCCTGGCCGCGCACGTAGATCATCGCGTTGATCGAGCCCGAACCACCCTGCACCTTGCCGCGCGGGGCGTAGATTTCACGGTTGCCCAGCTGCTTCTGTGGCTGGCTGTAGTACATCCAGTTGAAGGTCGGGTTGTAATACATTTTGGCGAAGCCGACCGGGATCTTGAACCACGGCGAACTGTCCTTGCCGCCCGCTTCCAGCAGCAGCACCGTGTATTTGCCGGATGCCGACAGGCGATTGGCCAGGACGCAGCCTGCGGCGCCAGCGCCAGCGATGATGTAGTCGTATGTCATGCACGGTTACCGCGTAAGTCGTTGTACTGAAAAACCGGGATGGGCCCACACAAGTCGATGTGGGAACACAATCCTTGTGGGAGCGGGCTTGCTCGCGATTGCGGAGTGCCAGTCGACACATTCGTTGCTGAAATTCCGCCATCGCGAGCAAGCTCGCTCCTACAGGGGTTTTGTGTTGCTGCCCGTTCTCCGGTGAAAAACTCGCCTCAGCCCTTGGCCGGCGATGTGTCCTTGACGTCCGCCGGGGTCGGGGCCATTTGCAGGTGCAGGCGCTCGCCGGTGTACGGCGAATGCTTGCGCACCACGTCCATGTTCAGCTCCACGCCCAGGCCCGGTTCGGTGGACGGGATGATGTAGCCGTCTTCCCACTGCAACGGTTTGGTCAGGACTTCGGCATGGAAACCGCCCCAGGTCATGATGCTTTCCTGGATCAGGAAGTTCGGCGTGCAGGTCGCCAATTGGAAGCTGGCGGCGGCGCCGATCGGCCCGTTGTACAGATGCGGGGCGATCTGCGCGTAGTAGGCCTCGGCCATACTCGCGATCTTCTTGGCTTCCAGCAGGCCGCCGCAGCGGGCGACATTCATTTGCAGGATCGACGCACCGCCGGCCTGCAGCAGCTTGAAGAATTCGTACTTGGTGGTCAGGCGCTCGCCGGTGGCAATCGGGATGCTGGTCTTGGCCGCAACCTGCGCCATGGCGTCTTCCTGGCCTGGCGGTACCGGCTCTTCGAACCACAGCGGGTCGTACTTCTCCAGGCGCTTGGCCAGGCGGATCGCCGAGGACGGCACCATTTGCCCGTGGGTGCCGAACAGCAGGTCGCACTTGTCGCCCACCGCTTCGCGGATCTTGCGGCAGAAGGTTTCGCAGCGCTCCAGCACTTCCAGCGAAATCTGATGCCCGGAGTACGCGGTGTACGGACCCGCCGGGTCGAACTTCACCGCAGTGAAGCCCTTGTTCATGTTCTCGATGGCGCACTCGGCGGCCAGGTCCGGGTCGTCGTAGTCGTACTCGCCCTTGCTGTTGACCGGGTACAGGTAGGTGTAGGAACGCAGGCGCTCGTTGACCTTGCCGCCGAGCAACTCGTAGACCGGCTTGTTCGCGGCCTTGCCGATGATGTCCCAGCAGGCCATTTCCAGGCCGCTGACCACACCCATCATGGTCAGGTCCGGGCGCTGGGTGAAACCGCTCGAATAGGCCTGGCGGAAGAAGCGCTCGATGTGGTGCGGATCCTGGTTGAGCAGGTAGCGTTCGAACACGTCTTCGATGATCGGCAGCATGGCTTTGGGGCCGAAGGTCGCGGCGTAGATTTCGCCCACGCCTTCGATGCCGCAATCGGTCTTGAGCTTGACGAACAGCCAGTACATGCCGCCGATGTGCGGTGGCGGAACGGCAACGATATGGGTTTCAAGGGCGACGATTTTCATCTCAAACACCAGTCTTGTTCAAAGATTTGCGATTGACGCGAGCGCGCAGGGCCAGGGCCGCGAAGGTCCCGATCAGACCGACGCTGGCGATGTAGCCGAAGTAGAGTTTGTAACCGACGGCACCGGGGTACTGTTCGGTGAGGTAGCCATTGATCAGCGGGATAAAGGTGTCCGGCAGGTAACCCACCACCGAGACGATGCCGATGGCCAGGCCCGTGATGCGCAGCGGAATGTCGCAGGTATCGAGGATCGCCCAGTACAGGCCGCGAATCGCGTAGGTCATCAGGCCGATGAAGATCACCGTGGCGATCAGCAGGCCCATGCTGCCCAGCGCCGGGAACACGATCAGGCCGACCATTGCCAGGGTCGCGAGAAACAGCGCGACCACCAGCACCGAAATGTTCGAGAACTTGTCACCCAGCCAGCCGCCGCCAATGCCGCCGATAGGACGCATCCACAGCTTGATGGTGGTGATGGTGCCGGCCATGACCGCGGTCATGCCGCCGCCCTGCAGGTAATCGGAGAAGCTGTAGGTGGCCCAGAAGATGTGATAGCCGCAGAACACGATGGCAGTGACCAGCCACAGCTCGGGGATCTTCACCAGGATGGCGAGGTCGGCCAGCAGGTTGAACTTGCCCTTCTCCACCTGCGCGGTGGCGTCCATCGACTTCGGATCCTTGATCAGCACCAGCACGCAGCCGATGGCGATACAGGTGAAGGCGTACATGTACACCACATGCTTGAAGCCTTCAGCAGTCGATTCGCCACGGGTTTCGGTGGCGTAGGCAAACAGCGCCAGAGCGACGGTGGCCAACAGCGCTTCAACCAGACCGCGACCACCGTCGAGGATGCCGAAGAACCGGCCCTGCTCGGAGTGATGGGCGATCATCTTCACCCGCTTGAGCACCGAGGCCCAGAAGGTCAGGCCGGTGGTCAGTCCCCAGCAGCCGAAGATGATCATCAGGCTGGTCATCGACGGCGCGGTGGAGTACCACAGGCCCAGGACGCCGGTGGCTACCAACGAGAAGAAAATCAGGAAACGCGGGGCGATACGGTCGGCCAGCCAGCCGCTCGGCAGGTAAGACAACAGGAAGATGGTGCCCAGCATCGAGTACAGGTAACCCAGCTCGCTGTGGTTGATCTGGAACACTTCGAGCATGGTGGTCTGGTAGACCTGACGCAAATAGAGAATCGGGTAGATCGCACCGGCGGCCAGTACCAGCAACATCAGCTGGAAATAGCGACTGCCCTTGTCACTCTGGCTTTGTGAACCGGCGTTGGAACCCTGAACAGCGGCAGCAGAAGTTGCTTGCTTGGACATTGAGTAGACCTCTGGCGCCCGGTGTGCCGGGCGCTCTGATAATTGTTTTTATAAGTGCAGCGTGAAGCCTGTTGCGGTGACTCAGTACTTCATGACCACCAGACGGGTCTGGGTGAATTCGAGCATGCCGTGCTTGCCGTCATCGCCGCCCAGGCCCGAGCGTTTCCAGCCGGCGTGATAGCCCTGGTACGGGTCGGCCGGTGTGCGGTTGACGTACAGCTCGCCGGCTTCGATGGCGTTGGCGACTTTCTGCGCGGTGCGGTAGTTCTCGGTGTAGAGCACCGACGACAGGCCGAACTGGTGGTCGTTGGCCATGGCCAGGGCTTCATCGATGTCGCGGTATTTGAGTACCGGCAGCACCGGGCCGAAGATTTCTTCCTGGATGATTTCCATGTCCTGGCGGCAGCCGCTGAGCAGGGTCGGCGGGTAGAAATGGCCGTTGCCTTCAGGGATGAAACCACCTGTTTCCAGTACAGCACCGTCGGCGATGGCGCGCTCGACCATGGCATGGATGTTCTTTTGCGAGCTGGCGTTGACCAACGGGCCCATCAGGCTGGCGTCGGTGGCGCGGTCGCCGAATTTCACGGCGCCGATTTTCGCTTTCAGCAGGCCGAGGAATTTTTCGTAGACGCTTTCCTGCACATAGACCCGCTCCACCGCCGTGCACAGCTGGCCGCAATGAGTGGTCTTGGAACCGACGATGGCCGTGGCGGCGGCTTCGAGGTCAGCATCGGCCTCGATGATTGCCGGAGTCTTGCCGCCCAGTTCCAGGGATGGCTTGGCGATGTTGGCCTTGCAGTAGTAGAGCACGATGCGCCCGGCGTTGACGCTACCGGTCAGGGTGATCAGGCCGACGGCCTTGTGGGTGCAGACGGCAGCGGCCGTGGCGTGATCCATGGTCAGGATGTTCACCACGCCGGCTGGCAAACCGGACTGCTGCACGGCCTTGGCGATTTCGAAGGCCGAGGTCGGGGTGTTGTTGCTTGGGCGAACCACCACGGTGTTGCCGGCAATCAGCGCCGGGGCGATTTTGCGCAGCAGGGTGTAGACCGGGTAGTTGAACGGAATCAGGCAGGCGACCACGCCGATCGGCTCGCGGTGCAGGAACAGGTTTTCGTTCGGCGAATCGCTCGGGATGATTTCGCCTTCGATACGGCGTGCCCATTCGGCGTGATAACGGGTGATCTGCGCCGCATAACGGGCTTCATTGCTGGCATCGCTGACGCTCTTGCCCGACTCGGCGGCTAGGGCTTGGCCGATGTCTTCGGCGCGAGCTTCCAGGGCATCGGCGAAAGCGCGCAGGTGTTCGGCGCGTTCGATGCTGGTGAGCTTGCCCCAGGTTTTCTGCGCCTTCGCGGCGGCTTCGACCGCCGCGGTGGCTTCATCGGCGGTGGCGGCGGAGACCTGGCCCAGCAGCGCCTCGGTGGCCGGGTTGTAGACGGCAATCAGCGCGGCGCTGGCCGGCTCGATAAATTGCCCGTTAACAAAGTTTCGCTCGAGTCGCATGTGAATCGCCCATCGTTGTTTTTGTCCAGTCGGGGCAGTCTTGGCATTCGGGCTGGATTGAACAAACGATTTATTGAGCGATGTAACATTCGAAAAACGCAGGTTACCGGTATTTCCTGTAGGAGCGAGGCTTGCCCGCGAAGGCGGTCTGTCTACAAAAAATGTATTGCCTGACCCTCCGCATTCGCGGGCAAGCCTCGCTCCTACAGGGTGGGGTTACGAGGCTGCGGTTGAAGGCTCGAGCTGGCGCTGCGCCAACCAGATCTCCTCTTGCAACCACTGGCTGAACACCTGCAACTGCGGCATCTCGGTCTGCTCCGGCCGGGTCACCAGCCAGTAGGACTGATGCCCGTCGACATGCACGTTGAGCACCTGGGTCAGCTGTCCGCTGGCCAGATCCGGGGCGACCATGTGCCAGTCGGCGATGGTGATGCCCAGCCCGTCGATGGCCGCCTGGATCGCCAGGTCCAGCAGGTCGAATTCATAACCGCCCTGGGTATCGACGCCACTGATGCGTGCCGCGTCCAGCCAGTGTTTCCAGGTCAGGTAGCGCTGGTCTTCCCGGGCCAGCACATGCAGCAGCGTCAGGCGATTGAGGTCGATGCCCTCCTCGTTCCACTCCCGCGCATACAGCGACGGCGCGCACGCCGCGATGTGCCGTTCCTGAAACAGTAGGGAACTGTCCAGGCCATCCCATTCGCCGTTCCCGAAACGGATCGCGCAATCCAGGGTACCGGTTTCCGCCAGGCTGTCCTGCAGGCGCGTGGTGATGCTCAGCTCCAGGTCCGGATGTTGCTCTCGCAGACGCCCCAGGCGTGGCATCAGCCAGCGACTGGTAAAGGTCGGCGGTGCATTGACGTGCAGGCGGTTGGCATGGCTTTTCTGCTGGATGCTGCGCACCGTCAGTTCGATCTTGTCGAAGGACTGATGCAGCGCCCGCAGCAACACCCGGCCGGCGGCGGTCAGTTCCAGGTGATGATGGCGGCGCACCAACAGGCTCTCGTCCAGTTGCTCCTCCAACTGCCGTACCTGCCGGCTGACCGCGCTCTGGGTCACGTTCAACAACTCCGCCGCGCGGGTGAAACTGCCCGTGCTACCGGCCACTTCAAAGGCTTTGAGCGCGTTCAGGCCGGGCATTTTGCGTTTCATGGAAAACTCTCGAAGACCGATGACAGTTGCCAAGCGTACTGGATTTTCTCAGTAACATGCATCCGAGGAAGGTTTCCCCGGATTTTTAATCGTTTGTTCATCGCAGCGCGGATCGCAAGACTTACGGGCATCTCACATAAAAATAACCGAGAGCTGCCACATGTCCTTCCCTGCTCCACTGCGTCTATGCCCTTTGTATCTCGCTCTACTCTGCACCTTTGCCGCCCCGGCCATGGCCGTCCAGGTCACCGACAACCTCGATCTGGGTGGTGCCATTCGCGCACGCTGGGATTACGACCCGGATCGCGACATTCAGAACTTTGGCCTGGACACCGTGTACCTCAGCGCCAAATACAACTCCGACACCTGGATCGGTGAAGCCCAGTACCGTTTTTACGGTCGCTCCTATCCCTATCGCTACACGAAAAATTACGGCGACATCCAGTTCGCAAAGCTGGCGTGGCTGGGTTACAAGTTCAACCCCGACCAGCAGGTACAAGTGGGCCTGAACAACGTGCCATTCGGTCTGCAGCCGTACTTCGGCAGCACCTTTTACGAAACTCTGGGCAACGTCATTGGCCTTGAAGATGTGCAACAGGTCGGCGCCAAGTACATCCAGCAAAGTGGCGACTGGAACATTCAAGCCGGCTATTACCTGCGCCCGGCCTGGCAAGGCAAGGGCACCAGCAACGGCGTGACCTTTTCCAGTGTGGTGTCGGAAGCCGACAGCTATGTGACCGACGGTAGCGATAACCAGGAACGCAACACCCTGGCCCTGCGCGTCGCCAAAGCGCTGGACCTGGGGCCATGGAAATCCGAAGTCGGCGTGTCCGCCCTGACCTCGACCCTGGAAAACCGCGATACCAACGACGACGGCCGACGCAATGTGGTGGGCGTGCACTACTTGGGCAAGAACGGACCGTGGGGCGTGCAGTTGCAGGCAGCGCGCCAGCAAATGTCACCGCGCAACCCCGGCACCGACGAAGTGGTGACCTTCGGCGGTTATGACGGCACCTACAACGTCGCCAGTCGCGGTAACCTGTACGTCGCGGACCTGAGTTATGACTTGGCCGGTAAATACCTGTTCGACCAGATCAGCGGAGCGAAGCTGTACGCCAACTACAGCGCATTCGACAAATCGGCCAAGGGCTCTGAGACCTCTGAACGATTGATCCTCGGTTCGTCGTTCGCTCTGAGCAAACTGTGGGTGGCCACCGAATGGCTGATCGGCAGGAACGATCCGTACATTGGCGGCAGCAGCTACACCCAGAGCCTGGCGGCTGGCGGGACGGATCACTGGGAGAGTCAGGTGTATGTGAACCTCGGGTACTACTTCTAACCGACACTCCCCTGTAGGAGCTGTCGAGTGCAACGAGGCTGCGATCTTTTAAAGACAACATAGCCTTAGCAGTTCCTACAGGTCAGCGGTGTTTTTGAGGACGTCTTCG
>NZ_JAIQWX010000045.1 GCF_020164475.1 Pseudomonas sp. REP124
GTGGGAGCGAGGCTTGCCCGCGAAGACTGACTCAAGACCGCAACGGATCTTGAGCCCTGAACATCACGCCAATTCACACCGCTCAAAAAACCGCTCACGCCCCAGCACCATCAACGCCGCGCGCTTGTGCGGAAAGTCGAATTCCTTCTCGCAATGAAACCGCTGCCCCTGCATGTACCCGATCATCTTGGCATTGTCGGCACGCGGTTCGGCGACCACGCGCTGGGTGCGTGGATCGTCGAGGAACAGGTAATGGGTCAGGGCCGATAACCAGCTCGCCACCTTGTGCGGGCCACGGTGGTTTTCTTCGCCGACCAGCATGTGAATGCCACGGTCGTAATCGGCAACTTCATAGAACGGCGCAATCCGGTCCTCTTTTGCCCAGTACGCTTCGAAATAGGCGAAAGGCTGATCATCGAAACAGCCGATCAGGGTCACGGTATGCGGGTCGGCCTCGAGTTTGCTCAGGTACTCGCGATGCTGCTCGAGGCTGCCCTCCTCCTGCCAGAAACTCGCCACCCGCGGACTGTTCTGCCAGCGGTTGAACCGGGCCAGATCGAGGTCGATGTCCAGGGTGCGCAGGGAAATCCACCTCCCCAGCCGCGCATCGAAACGCCGATACACCTCGCCCTTCGGCTTGATCGGTCTCAGAGGGTGGCGCTTGCCATTGGTGATGACCATCTGCTGTGGATAACAGGCGCTCAGCGACTGCCCCAGCCAGGGTTGCGGCAACTGCCAGAACAGCCCGCGTTCGCAGCGATATTCATTAGGGGTTTGTGTGGGGATCAGCAAGCCGCCGAGCAAGGCCTCGGTCGGCGCCTCGGCCAATCGCCAGCTCAGGTGCTGACAGGCCGGATCGCGGGCAAACAGCCAATAACAGGCGGCCCAGATCGCCTGACTGGAAGGACGGTCACCGCCCTCTTCCAGTTGCAGTTCGTGATCGCGTGTCATGCGCAACTTAATCAGCGGTTGATCATCAAGGCTCAGGCTCAAGCGGCCTTCGCTTGCATCGGCTACAAGACGGCGGCCTGTGGGCAAGGCCAGGGTCGTCAGGTCATTCGGATTGGACATGGAAGGGGCTCACGATAATCGTCGACAGTTCAACGATGGGACGTGAGCCGGGGGCGGAAATTTAAGAGAAAGCGCGCGGTTAACGCGGGACCGGCACGATCGCGATCTTGTACGGGTCGAAAATCTTCAGCATCTGCCCATTGTCGCGCAAGCCTTGCAGCAACTGCCCAAACGCTTCGCCCGAGATCGGCGAGGCCGGGCGCAGGATGGCGTAGTGGTGATAGACCTGATCGATGCGATTGGACACCAGCAACTCGTCAGCGACTTTCAGATTGCGCAGAAAATAGTCGCTCAGGTAGGAGCGCGTGACCAGGGCGATGTCGGCGCGACCGCGCAGCACCATTAGAAGGTTGCTGTCGTGGGAATAAGTCAGCGTGGCGTTGTACGTGGTAGCCAGGTATTTGGGCTCGGCGTTGAAGTTGGCGAATTCGTAGTGATAGCCGCTGAACAGCGCCAGGCGCTTGCCGGCAAGGTCGGTGAAGTAATCCTGCTGACGCTCCGGGCGATTCTCCGGATGGCGTTGGGCGACGAAAATCTCGGCGTCTTCCAGGCCCATGTCGACGTCGGTGTGCGGAATGTCCTTCCAGCCCCAGGCAGGGTTTTCGAAGATCGCCATGTCGATCCGGCCCTGCTTGAAATCGCCGAATCGCCGAGGGATCGAGGTGGGTACCAGGACGAATTGATAGTCCTTTTGCGAGGCATTGAGCGCTTCTACCAACTGCGGCAACAGGCCGGTGTCCGCTCCTTTTTCCGGGCGTACGGTGTACGGAGGAAAGTGCGCGGCACCGATGCGCACCAGTTGTGCAGCCTGGGACGGCAGCACCCACGACGTCGCGAGCATTGCCAGAAAAAAACCTGTTGCCGTCCGAATTGGCGAAAACATCAAACCACCCACCCCCAAACACTGCGTCATTGCATTCAAGCTAGGCGGTTTCGCCCAGTTAGCCAGTTTCCTGCCGACCCACACGCCGTTATTGCTTCTCCTCCAGCACCAGAATCAGCGCCTCATCGGCCAACTGATCCAGGCTCATGCTGCCATCGGCGCGAAACCAGGTGGTGCTCCAGGACAGCGCGCCGGTGAGAAAACGTCGGGTGATGAACACATCACCGCGGATGAAACCGGCACTCTTGGCCTCGCCCAGCACCTGCAGCCAGATGTCTTCATAGATATCGCGCAGGGCCAGGACCTTTTCCTGGCCCTCTTCGGACAGCGAACGCCATTCGTAGACCAGCACCGCCATGGCCTCGCCGCTGCCGCCCATGATCGACTGCAATTCGCAGCGGATCAGCGCCAGCACGCGCTCGCGCACGCTGTCGGCTTCGGCGATGGCCGCGCGCATCAAGGCGGTGTTGTAGCGAATGGTCTCTTCCATCACCGCCCGCAGGATTTCGTCCTTGCTCTTGAAGTGATGAAAGATGCTCCCGGACTGAATGCCCACGGCACCGGCCAGATCGCGCACCGTGGTGCGCTCGTAACCCTTGTTGCGAAACAGGTGGGCGGCCACTTGCAGCAGCTTGCCACGGGCGCTGTCCGGATCGGTCAACTGGCCGCTGTCGACCAATTCACGCATCACCCTCAGGGCTTTTTGCTCGTCCACCCGTTCTCTCCTACAGTCGATCAGTCACCAACGCCGATCCCCGCTAAAACAGGGGACTTGCGCGGGCAATTTAGTCTGGCATCAGCAACCAAGCAAGCGCTCGGGCAGAAGATATTTCCGGAGTTTACAAACCAAGCGCTTGCTTGGTAGTCTCGAAACACTTTGTCGAAAGGGGGTTATGCAAATGACTGCTGCCAAAACCATTCGCATCGGTTGCGCCAGCGCGTTCTGGGGCGACACCTCGACTGCCGCCGCGCAACTGGTGGACGGTGGCCGCCTGGACTACCTGGTATTCGATTACCTGGCGGAAATAACCATGTCGATCATGGCCGGGGCGCGGATGAAAGATCCCCAGGCCGGTTATGCCAGCGACTTCGTCGAAGTCCTCACTCCCCTTCTCCCGCAGCTCGCCGCGCAGAACATCCGCGTGATCAGCAATGCCGGCGGGGTCAATCCGCAGGCCTGCGCCGCCGCCCTGCAAGCGGCCTGCGACAAGGCCGGGGTCGCCCTGAAGATCGCCGTGCTGCTGGGCGACGACCTGCAACCGCAGTTCAAACAGCTGAGTAGTCGCGGCATTCATGAAATGTTCAGCGGCGCGCCTTTGCCGCCGATGTGCGTCTCGACCAACGCTTACCTGGGCGCGCCGGGCATAGTTGAAGCCCTGCGCCTGGGCGCCGACATCGTGATCACCGGGCGGGTGGTCGACAGCGCCGTGGTTAGCGCCGCGCTGGTGCATGAGTTCGGCTGGTCCTGGCAGGACTACGACAAGCTGGCCCAAGCCGCTTTGGCCGGCCACATCATCGAATGCGGCGCGCAGTGCACCGGAGGCAATTTCACCGACTGGCGCGAAGTGCCCGACTACGAACACATAGGTTTCCCGATCGTCGAAGTCAGCGCCGACAGCCAGTTCATCGTCAGCAAACCCGAAGGCTCCGGCGGACTGGTCACGCCACTGACGGTGGGCGAACAGATGCTGTATGAGATCGGCGACCCACGGGCCTATCTGCTGCCGGATGTGGTCTGCGATTTCACTCACGTCAAACTGGTGCAACAGGGCAAGAATGCGGTGCGGGTCCACGGCGCCAAAGGCTTGCCGCCCACCGATCAATACAAGGTCAGCGCCACCTTTCCCGACGGTTTCAAATGCACCGCCAGTTGCCTGATCGCCGGCATCGACGCAGTAGACAAGGCTCGGCGCGTCAGCCAGGCGATCATCGACAAGACCTCGGAAATGTTCGAGCAGCGCGGTTGGCCACGCTACACCGACGTGAACATCGAACTGCTCGGCAGCGAAGCCACCTACGGCCCCCACGGCCAGCGCCGGGACAGCCGCGAGGTGGTGATCAAACTGGCGGTGCGCCATCCGAACAAGCAGGCGTTGATCCTGTTTTCCCGGGAAATCGCCCAGGCCGCGACCGGCATGGCACCGGGGCTGAGCGGCATCGTCGGCGGTCGGCCGACGGTCTATCCGCTGATCCGCCTGTTCTCCTTCCTCATCGACAAAAGCGCCTGCGCGGTGGAGATTGAATTCAACGGCCAGCGCCTGCCCTGCGCCCTGCCCGCCATCGATGTGCTCGACCCCGACACCTTGCCCCTTCCCCTCGACCCGCCGAAACCCGGCGAGCGCGCCGACGCCAGCGTGGCGCTGATCAAGCTCGCCGTGGCCCGATCCGGCGACAAGGGCAACCACAGCAATATCGGGGTCATGGCCCGCGAGCCGGAGTTCCTGCCGTGGATCGCCGAGGCGCTGACGCCGGCGGTGATCGTCGACTGGATGAGCCACGTCCTCGATCCGATTCACGGGCGCGTCGAGCGCTGGTATCTGCCCGCCAGCCACAGCCTGAACTTCCTGCTGGAAAACGCCCTCGGCGGCGGCGGTGTCGCCAGCTTGCGCATCGACCCGCAGGGCAAGGCCTTCGCCCAGCAACTGCTGGAAATCCAGATTCCGGTGCCCCAGCGCATCGCCGACCAGGTCAATTAGAGGACTGCCGTCATGGCCTACGATTCGATTTTCAAAGCCGATCTTTTCGCGGGCCAGACGATCATCGTCACCGGTGGTGGCAGTGGCATCGGCCGCTGCACCGCCCATGAACTGGCAGCTCTCGGTGCTCATGTAGTGCTGGTGGGGCGCAAGGCCGACAAGCTGAAAAGCGTCGTTGCCGAGATTGCCGAAGATGGCGGCAAGGCCGACTGGAGCACCTGTGATATCCGTGATGAAGAAGCGGTGAGCCACATGGTGGGCGAGCTGATCCGCAAGCACGGGCCGATTCACGGCCTGGTCAACAATGCCGGCGGGCAGTATCCGTCGCCGCTGGCCTCGATCAACCAGAAAGGTTTTGAAACCGTGGTGCGCACCAATCTGGTGGGCGGTTTCCTGATGGCCCGGGAAGTGTTCAACCAGTCCATGAGCAAACACGGCGGCGCCATCGTCAACATGCTCGCCGACATGTGGAGCGGCATGCCCGGCATGGGCCATTCGGGCGCGGCGCGTTCGGGCATGGACAACCTGACCAAGACCGCCGCCTTTGAATGGGGTTACGCCGGGGTGCGGGTCAACGCGGTGGCGCCGGGCTGGATCGCCTCCAGCGGCATGGACACTTACGAAGGCGCCTTCAAGGCGGTGATCCCGACCTTGCGCGAACACGTGCCGCTCAAACGTATCGGCACCGAATCGGAAGTCAGCGCGGCGATCGTTTTCCTGCTGAGCCCGGCGGCGGCCTTCATCAGCGGCAGCACCTTGCGCATCGATGGCGCCGCAAGCCTCGGCGGACGCGCGTGGCCGATCCACAAGGCGACCAACAGCGAGTCGTACAACGGCTTCCACCGCGCCTATCTTCCAGACGTCCTTAAAGACAAGGAATAACCCATGCCGGTGATTCAGTCGCAACTCGATCCCCACAGCGAACAGTTCGCCCGCAATCGCGAGGCCATGCTGGTGGGCGTCGAGCAGATCCGTCAGCTGGAACAGAACCTGTTGAACAAGGCGGACGAAGCCCGGGCCAAATTCGACAAGCGCGGGCAACTGCTGCCTCGCGAACGCCTCAACCTGCTGCTGGACCCCGGCGCGCCTTTTCTCGAACTGGCCAGCTTGGCCGGCTACAAGCTGCACGACGACAAGGACGGCAGTTCGGCCGGTGGCGGGCTGATTGCGGGGATCGGTTACGTGTCCGGCGTGCGCGCGTTGATCGTGGCGAACAACAGCGCGATCAAGGGCGGGACCATTTCCCCCAGCGGCCTGAAAAAATCCCTGCGCCTGCAACAGATCGCCATGGAAAACAAACTGCCGGTGATCACCCTCGCCGAAAGCGGTGGCGCCAACCTCAACTACGCGGCGGAGATTTTCGTCGAGGGCGCGCGCAGCTTCGCCAATCAGGCGCGGATGTCGGCCATGGGCCTGCCGCAGATTACCGTGGTGCACGGTTCGGCCACGGCGGGCGGCGCCTATCAGCCGGGCCTGTCGGACTACGTGGTGGTGGTGCGTGGCAAGGCCAAGCTGTTTCTCGCCGGTCCCCCGCTGCTCAAGGCCGCCACCGGCGAAATCGCCACCGATGAAGAACTGGGCGGCGCCGAGATGCACGCGCAACTCGCCGGTACTGCCGAGTATCTGGCGCAAAACGATGCCGACGGCGTACGTCAGGTGCGTGAGATTGTCAGCCTGCTGCCCTGGAACGATCAGTTGCCGCAGCGTGCGCAGCCTGAATGGCAAGAGCCGCTCTACCCCGTCGAGGAGCTGCTGGGGCTGATTCCGGACGATCCGAAAAAGCCCTACGACGTGCGCGAAATCATCGCCCGAATCGCCGACGGCTCGAGCTTTCTCGACTTCAAGAACGAGTTCGATCAGCAGACCGTGTGCGGCCATCTGAAAATCCACGGGCGCACCTGCGGCTTCATCGGTAACAACGGCCCGATCACACCCAAGGGCGCGAGCAAGGCGGCGCAGTTCATCCAGCTGTGCGACCAGAGCCAGACGCCGCTGCTGTTCTTCCACAACACCACCGGTTTCATGGTCGGCACCGAATCGGAACAGCAAGGCGTGATCAAGCACGGCGCCAAGATGATCCAGGCGGTGGCCAATGCCCGGGTGCCCAAGCTCACCATCGTCGTCGGCGGCTCTTATGGCGCCGGCAACTATGCGATGTGCGGCCGCGGCCTCGACCCGCGCTTCATCTTCGCCTGGCCCAACAGCCGCACTGCCGTGATGGGTGGCGCCCAGGCCGGCAAGGTGCTGCGCATCGTCACCGAGGCCAAGCAGGCCAAAGACGGCCTGGTGCCCGACCCGAAAATGCTCGACATGCTCGAACAGGTCACCGCGCAGAAACTCGATGCCCAGTCCACGGCGCTGTACGGCAGCGCCAACCTGTGGGACGACGGCCTGATCGACCCGCGCGATACCCGGACCTTGCTGGGGTTCTTGCTGGACATCTGTCACGAGGCCGAGGTGCGGCCGTTGCAGGTCAACAGTTTTGGTGTGGCGCGGTTCTGACTGATCGACTGATCGTTCCCACGCTCTGCGTGGGAACGATCAGGACCAACGAACAAACGATCAGATAACGCAGTGCCCCTTTTATTTAAGGAGAACAATAAAAATGATCTTCACCCAGGAACACGAAGCACTGCGCCGCACCGTCCGCCAATTCGTCGATCACGAGATCAATCCGCACGTCGAGGCCTGGGAAAAGGCCGGGCGCTTTCCGATCCACGAGATCTTCCGCAAGGCTGGCGAGCTGGGTCTGCTGGGCATTTCCAAGCCGGAAAAATTCGGCGGCATGGGGCTCGACTACAGCTACTCGATCGTCGCTGCCGAAGAGTTCGGCACCATTCATTGCGGCGGCATTCCGATGTCCATCGGCGTGCAGACCGACATGTGCACCCCGGCGCTGGCGCGTTTCGGCTCCGATGAATTGCGCGACGAGTTCCTGCGCCCGGCCATCAGCGGCGAACAGGTGGGCTGCATCGGCGTCTCCGAAGTGGGTGCCGGTTCCGACGTGGCCGGGCTCAAGACCACCGCGCGCAAGGACGGTGACGACTACGTGATCAACGGCAGCAAGATGTGGATCACCAACTCGCCGAGCGCCGATTTCATCTGCCTGCTGGCCAACACCTCCGACGACAAACCGCACATCAATAAGTCGCTGATCATGGTGCCGATGAACACCCCTGGCATCAGCCTGAGCAGCCATCTGGACAAGCTCGGGATGCGCAGTTCGGAAACCGCCCAGGTGTTTTTCGACAACGTGCGCGTACCGCAACGCAACCGCATCGGCCATGAAGGCGCGGGCTTCATGATGCAGATGCTGCAGTTCCAGGAAGAACGCCTGTTCGGCGCGGCGAACATGATCAAGGGCCTGGAATACTGCGTCGACAGCACCATCCAATATTGCAAGGAACGCAAGACCTTCGGCAGTGCGCTGATCGACAACCAGGTCATTCACTTCCGTCTCGCCGAATTGCAGACCGAAATCGAATGCCTGCGCGCGCTGGTCTATCAGGCCACCGAGCAATACGTCAAAGGCCAGGACGTCACTCGCCTGGCGTCCATGGCCAAGCTCAAGGCCGGGCGGCTGGGCCGCGAAGTCACCGACAGCTGTCTGCAATACTGGGGCGGCATGGGTTTCATGTGGGACAACCCGGTGGCCCGCGCCTACCGCGATGTGCGGCTGGTGTCGATCGGCGGCGGTGCCGACGAAATCATGCTGGGGATCATCTGCAAGCTGATGGGCATCCTGCCGGGGAAAAAGAAATGAGCCTCCTGCCGGTTTGCGAGACGTTGCTGCTGGAGCCGCACAACGGCGTGCTGCACATCACCCTCAATCGCCCGCAAAGCCGCAACGCCATGAGCCTGCAGATGGTCAGCGAACTGCGCGCGGTGCTGGCGGCGGTGCGTGACGAGCGCGCAATTCGTGCCCTGGTAATCAGTGGCGCCGACGGCCATTTCTGTGCCGGCGGCGACATCAAGGACATGGCCAACGCCCGCGCCCAGGGCGCAAGCGCCTACCGCGAATTGAACCGTGCCTTCGGTGCCCTGCTGGAAGAAACCCAGCACGCGCCGCAAGTGGTGATCACGGTTTTGCAGGGCGCGGTGCTGGGCGGTGGTTTTGGTCTGGCTTGTGTCAGCGATATCGCCATTGCAGATCATCAGGCGCAATTCGGCCTGCCGGAAACCAGCCTCGGCCTGCTGCCGGCGCAGATCGCACCGTTCGTGGTGCAGCGCATCGGCCTGACCCAGGCCCGGCGTCTGGCACTGACGGCGGCGCGGTTCGATGGCAAACAGGCGTTGCGGATGGGGCTGGTGCACTTTGTCGAGCAGGACATGCAAGCCCTTGCCGAGCGCCTCGATGAGGTGCTGGCCCATGTGCTGTGTTGTGCGCCGGGGGCGAATGCCGCAACCAAACAATTGTTGCTGGCCAGTGCGGTGCAGCCGTCGGCAGAGCTGCTGGATCAGGCGGCGCAGTGGTTCAGTGAGGCGGTGACGGGAGCCGAGGGGGTCGAGGGGACCATGGCTTTTGTGCAGAAGCGTAAACCGGGGTGGGCCTCCTGAAAGCTTCGCGGGCGAGCCTCGCTCCTACGGTGCGCGTAATCCTGTAGGAGCGAGGCTTGCCCGCGATGAGGCCCTCACATTCACCACAGAACCAGGGGAATCAACCATGCCCGGCTTCAGCAAAATCCTCATCGCCAACCGCGGTGAAATCGCCTGCCGCATCCAGCGCACCGCCCAGGCCCAGGGCTATCGTACCGTCGCTGTGTTCAGCGACGCCGACGCCGATGCACTGCATGTGCAGATGGCCGACGAAGCCGTACACATCGGTCAGTCCTCGGTGCAGCAGTCCTACCTGAACATCCCGGCGATCATCGACGCTGCCCGCCGCACCGGCGCCGACGCGATCCACCCGGGCTACGGGTTTCTCTCGGAAAACGCCGATTTCGCCCGGGCCTGCAACGCGGCCGGCATCACCTTCATCGGTCCCGACGCCGACGCCATCGAGCTGATGGGTAGCAAGCGCCTGTCGAAGATCGCCATGCTCAACGCCGGCGTGCCGTGCATCCGCGGTTACCAGGGTGCCGAGCAGGACGACGCGACGCTGAGCCGCGAGGCCGAACGCATCGGCTATCCGTTGATGATCAAGGCCAGTGCCGGCGGTGGCGGACGGGGCATGCGCCTGGTGCACGAGTCGAAAGATTTGCTGGAGCAAATTCGCACCGCGCGCTCCGAGGCCCTGCATGGTTTTGGCAGCGACGAACTGATCCTCGAACAGGCCTTGATCGAACCCCGGCACGTCGAGGTGCAACTGTTCGGCGACCGCCACGGCAACCTGATCTACCTTGGCGAGCGCGACTGTTCGATCCAGCGCCGCCATCAGAAAGTCATCGAGGAGGCGCCCTGCCCAATCATGACCGAAGCGCTGCGCCAGGCCATGGGTGAAGCGGCGCTCAAGGCCGGTCGCGCCGTGAACTATGTCGGCGCCGGCACCGTGGAATTTCTGCTGGATGCCCGGGGCGAGTTTTACTTCCTGGAGATGAACACCCGTCTGCAAGTGGAACACCCGGTGACCGAACTGATCACCGGCCTGGACCTCGTGGCCTGGCAGCTGAACATCGCCGAAGGGCAGCCGCTGCCGTTGCGTCAGGAACAGGTGCAACTCAACGGGCACGCCATGGAAGTGCGCCTGTATGCCGAAGACCCGACCCGGGATTTTCTGCCACAGACCGGGCGCATCGATGCCTGGGAACCGGCGCTGAACAGTGGCGTGCGGATCGACCATGGCCTGATCGAAGGCGCCAGCATCAGCCCGTTCTACGACCCGATGCTGGGCAAACTGATCGCCCATGGCGCGACCCGCGAAGATGCCCGGCGCAAGTTGCTGCGGGCGGTGCAGGACAGCGTGTTGCTGGGGGTGCAGAGCAATCAGCGCCTGCTCGCCAGCCTGTTGCAGCATCCGCAATTCATCGATGGCCAGTTCAGTACCGCGTTCATCACGCAGCAGTTCGCTGAACATCCGTGCCTGCATGCGCATGAACCCACGGCTGAAGAACTGGCGATTGCCACCGCCCTGCTTTATCAGGCATCGGCGCAAGCACACCGTGGTCCGCTGGCCGGCTGGCGCAACAACGCCAGTGCGGCGCTGCACTATCGGCTGGGGCTGGATGAACAGCAGTGGTCGGTGTCATTGAATGCCGTGCCGGGCGAGGCGTTGCGGATTCAAGCGGCCGAGCGCAGCCTTGAGCTGAAAATCATCGATTGCGATGGGCGCCAGGCGACGCTGGAAATCGACGGTATCCGCCAGCGCCATGCCTACCGTTTGCAGGCCGGGCAAATCTGTCTGTTTACCCGGCCCGGCAGCCTGTGCCTGGAAGACCGCACCCAGGTGCCGGTCAGCAGTTCGGCCAGCGTCAGCTCCGGCACGCTCAAGGCGCCGATGGACGGGGCGATTGTCGATGTGCTGGTCAACGAGGGCAGTCAGGTCAGCAAGGGCCAGCTGCTGGTGGTGCTGGAGGCGATGAAAATGGAACATCCGCTCAAGTCCGGTATCGACGGCGTGCTCAAGCGCCTGCAGGTGCAAGTCGGCGATCAGGTCAAGAATCGGCAGATTCTGCTGGAGGTGGAATCGGTGGGCTAGGCGGAACCGCAGGGTTTGACTACGCTCAAACCCATCAAGACGCGGATACCGGGAAACCCTGCAATGCCTCACTGGCTGGTCATTGATCTGGAAGCCACCACCGATGACGGTGGCTGGCCTGTCACGGAAATGGAAATCATCGAAATCGGCGCCACGCTGGTGGACCGCAAAGGGCGCGAAGTCGACCACTTCCAATGCTTCGTGCGGCCCTTGCGGCGGCCGCTTCTGACTCCTTTTTGCCGGGAGCTGACCCACATCACCCAGGCCGATGTCGACTCGGCGCAGACCCTGAGTGAAATCTGGCCGTCGTTCGAGCAATGGTTGGGGCAGCATCCATCGCCCCTGGAAGGCTGGGTCAGCTGGGGCGATTACGATCGCAAGCAGCTCATTCAGGAGTGGCAGCGCCTGCAACTCGACAGTCAGCTGAGCCGCACACCGCACATCAACCTCAAGCAGCGCTTCGCCAAGGCCCGGCGTCTGGAACGGCCGCTGGGGCTCAACAGCGCGCTGCAATTGGCCGGCCTGCAATTTACCGGGCAGCAGCACCGGGCGCTGGAGGACGCGCGCAATACGGCTCGTCTGCTGCCGCAGATTCTCCCCCCTCTGGAGAGGTGACGACACCGGCCCCCTTGTGCATACTGGCCGGCCCTTTTTAGCCCTTTTCGAGGAATCGCCCATGTTTAAAGTCAACGAGTACTTCGACGGCACCGTCAAGTCGATCGCCTTTGGCACCGCTGAAGGTCCGGCGACCATCGGCGTCATGGCTCCGGGCGAATATGAATTCGGCACCAGCCAGCGTGAAATCATGCACGTGGTGTCCGGCGCCCTGACCGTCAAACTGCCGGACAGCAGCGACTGGCAGACCTTCGCCGCCGGCAGCCAGTTCAACGTGCCAGCCGACAGCAAGTTCCAGCTGAAAGTCGCCGTCGACACCGCCTACCTGTGCGAATACCGCGGCTAAACCCTCGGGTTTCACAGCGCAAAAAAATGCCCGTGTCCAAGGACACGGGCATTTTTGTTTAACGGGCGTTTATTCCAGAACAGTCACCGGCATGCCGACTTCGAGGCGACCGTTGCCATCGTTGACCAGATTCTGCCCGAACATCGCGCCATTGGCGTTGGCACGGTATTGCTGCAAGGTGGCAAAGGGTTCGCGATCGGCACTGCGCTCACCGGTCTGCGGGTCGATGGTGGTGAGGATGCAACGCGAGCATGACTTGACCACCCGGAACTCGACCTCGCCGATGCGAATGCGCTTCCAGCCATCCTCGGCAAAGGCTTCGCTACCCTCGATCACCAGATTCGGGCGGAAACGCAGCATTTCCATGGGGCGACCGACTTTCTGCGACAGATCCTCAAGCGACGCCTGGCCGATCAGCAACAGCGGAAAACCATCGGCGAACGCCACCTGATCATCGTCCTTGCCATAACCCGCTTCGGTGGTACGGGCGCGTTCAAGCGGGATCTGCACAAGGCGCGTCGGCTTGCCGATGAACTCACTGACCCAAGCCGCCGCGGCATCGCCGGCATCCGGCACCCGCAACGTGTCGCGCCATATAGTCACGCCGCGCAGTTCGGCATCGCTGGCTGGCAGCGCGATATCAATCGTTGGATGCCCTGGCGCCTTGAGAGTCAGACCACCCTCGGCATTCCACAACGCCGACAGCTGACTCATCTGCGCCACCGCCCGCTGAGTCAAAAATCGCCCACTGGCCTCGTCCACCAGCATCCAGCGTCGATCACCGTCCAGCCCCAGCTTGTCGAGACCGACCTGCTGCAAAGCCTCGCCCTTGCCGGATTTCAACGGATAACGATAAAGCGCGCCCAGACGCAGCATGGCCAACTCCCTGAAAAACAAAAAAGCCACCCTATACGAGCTTCAGCGTTGAATCAAAGGTTGAAATTTCGCCTGCTCCTACACGAGAACTAAACCCAGTCGAAAAAACAGGTCGTCTGTCAGGACGCCTTCGCGGGCAAGCCTCGCTCCTACAGAAAAGCGTTCGTTCAGGGGAATGTGGACAACCAGCCGAAAGGTCGAGTGTCAGCTCGCCTCGGCTGCTTTGCTTTTGATTTTGATCCACCCGCCCTTCGGCAGGCTGAGTGGAGGCGTTCATCCGGGGGGCAGGCGCGCAGCGCCGTGCGGCGAAGCCGCACACATCGAGAGGAGGTGCAGCGAAGCAAACCGGAGGCGATGCCCCCGGATGAATGCCGGAGCGAAGGGATCCCGAGCCTTGGCGAGGGACCGAACGTTGGGGCGAGACCTTTTGGTTACTTTTGGCTGGGCCGGCATTCCGGGCGTTTGCCAAAAGTGACCCGACCGTCAGGGCGGAACCGACAGCCGCCGCGCCCGCAGCAATGGATATGTACACAATCAAAAGCTCGCGAGCAGGCTCGCTCCCACAATGGAATCTGGGTACATCCGCAAGATCAGGTCGGCTACCAGGCCGCCATCGCTGGCAAGCCAGCTCCCACAGGGTTTTACGCCGGAACTTCGTCGAGCACCAACCGCTGGCGCACCACATCCACCAACTTGTCCGGCTGAAATTTGGACAGGAAGTTGTCGCAACCCACCTTCTTGACCATCGAATCGTTGAAACTGCCGGACAGCGACGTATGCAACACCACATAAAGACCACGCAAACGCGGATCGTTGCGGATTTCCGTGGTCAGACGATAACCATCCATCTCCGGCATCTCCGCATCGGTAAACACCATCAACAGCTTCTCGGTCATATCGACACCACTGTCCGCCCACGCCTTGAGCATGTTCAACGCCTTCAAGCCGTCACTGGCAATATGCATCTTCACCCCCAACTGCCCCAGCGTATCGCGCAACTGCGCCAGCGCCACATTGGAGTCATCCACCAGCAGCACCTCACGACCACGGGCACGCTCGAGCACCGGATCCGCCAATTTTTCGCGGGAAACCTTGGCGTTGTAAGGCACGATTTCCGCCAGAACCTTCTCAACGTCGATGATTTCCACCAACTGATCATCGACCTTGCTGATGGCAGTCAGGTAATGCTGGCGACCGGCGCTGCTCGGCGGCGGCATGATCGCTTCCCAGTTCATGTTGACGATGCGATCCACGCCACCGACCAGGAACGCCTGCACGGAACGGTTGTACTCGGTGACGATAATGGTGCTGTTCGGCCCCGGAACCAGCGGACGCATGCCGATAGCCTGGGACAGATCGATCACCGGCAGGGTCTGGCCGCGCAGGTTGACCACGCCGCACACGAACGGGTGACGCTGAGGCATCAGGGTCAGCTTCGGCAGTTGCAGGACTTCCTGCACTTTGAACACGTTGATTGCGAACAATTGCCGTCCGGCCAGGCGGAACATGAGAATTTCCAGGCGATTCTCACCCACCAGTTGCGTACGTTGGTCTACCGTATCAAGAATGCCGGCCATTACTGACTCCTGGGTGTTGTACCGATGATGCACCGGTGATGATGTACCGATATAAGTCACGAATAGGAGGTTATCGGCTGGATGTGAAAGACCTTGACCCCGTACAAAATGCCGCACTTCAACATTGATGTCACATTAACATCATGCTTTACTGGCGATGTGAATTTATCTGCTACATTTTCCGAGCGCGCGACCATTGATAATTCAATAGGTTCCGTCGCGTAAGGGATTCCCTGAGCAACAATCAGGTGCAACCTGATATTCGCAATATCCAATAGCCATTAATGTGACGCCATTCTCATTGCATGAATGGAGTCAGGCTTTTGTGTGCGATCGCGGGCCCTCAACCCTATACCCTCATAACTAGTTCCGTTGCCGGTGCCTCTGCCTGGCGTAACGCGATTGCACGACGAAACGCAGACGTCGGAACGACCAACGTTCTCGTCGACACACACGACATCCCCTCATTAGTCATGACGTTGTGGAGATAAGCATGCCGGACAATCGTAAAGAGTGGGCAAAGCGGGTCCCGGAGTTTCTCATCGAAGCCGAATCGCTTCTGGCCAAAACGGAGGAATGCCTGAGCCACCTGCAATTGATCAGTAATGACAGGGACGCAATCGATTGCCTGCTCAGTACGCTGCTCAAACTGGCCAGCAAGGCGGACGCCCTGGCTCTCGCTGCCGTGTCGGAGTTTTCCCTGCACATCCATGGCCTGCTCAATCATGCCCAGAACCATATGGACCTGCACGACGAGGCCCTGCGCGCCCTCAAGGACTGCCTGACGCTGATCGCCTGGCAGCTCGAGCTGATCGACCAGAACACCGGCCAGTTGTGTCTCGATGAAACCGAGCAGACCACCCTGATCGAAGCCTTTGCCTTCCAGGTGGGTCATCACCCGTTTCAACTGCCGGTCAATTCCAAGCCTTTCACTGTGGTCCCCTACATGGAGCGTCAGGCCTGAGTCATTGAAACCGTGTCGTAACTCACAATAATTACTGTTAGTTGACGGTTATTTGATTTAACCCTGTCGTAATTGAACATTGCTTATCCAATTGCGACCGATGCAAGTAACAACTCTCCCTTCAGGCAACTAGACGCCTGTCCGAAACAGGGGCTCAGCGGAAACCAAAACAACGGGTTCCGTGGCGAATCGATGCCGAACGGTGACGATAACCCCACTTTCCTCGTGAGATCTCTCTTTCCAAATGCGTTGTTCCTGACCTCCAGGACATATATCCCGTGCGCGACCAACGGTATCTTAAGTGGTACTATGCCGCCCATTAGTTGACGTCAAATAATGGAAACATGACTTTCTACTGGCCCGGACAAGTTTCCAGCCAATTTCTTGTACAAAAATCATGCGCCATTGACGTTGTTGTACAACATGACAAAACAGAGGCCCGTCAGAGCATGACCGGCCTGCCCGCAGCGCATCTTCATTGGCTCCATTCCGTTATGTACGCCAGCCTCAAGTCACTTGCCACTTGGCCACCCTCACGAGAAAACGCGCGTCGGTTCACGCTTTCGCTGTGCGCCTGCTCGACGTTGGGAAGCCTGCTGGTCTATTGCCTTTCGATTCCCCTGCCCCTGGGTCTGCTGATTCTCAACATCGCGGCCTTGAGTTGCGTCGGCGTGCAATATCGGCTGTCGCGCAAATCGATCAAGTTTCAGCCGCAGGAACTGGCCGATCGTTTGTTGGAGGTTCAGGAGAACGAACGGCACCGGCTCAGTCGCGAACTGCATGACGACATCGGTCAGTTGCTGACCGCGGCGAAGCTGCAAAGCGCCTGGCTCAAGCGCCGCATGCCCGAAGAACTCCAGGGACAGTGCGCCGTACTGTGCGACACCCTGGAAGAGACTCTGACCAAGGTCCGGGATGTGTCGGCCATCCTCAATCCGAGGCAACTGACCAGCCTGGGCCTGGAAGCCAGCCTGCGTGCGCACCTGTTGAAGACGCTGGCCAATACCTCCGTGCACTGGAGCCTGGAATGCCACCAGCGCCTGACCGGAATCCCGGAAGAAATGGCCGTGGCGGCGTTTCGCATTACCCAGGAAGCCGTCACCAACATGTTGCGCCACGCCAACGCGCAGAATCTGGTGGTGTGCGTGCAGCGTTTGCCTCAAGGTCTTTCGCTGTCGATCCATGACGACGGCCAGGGTTTCGCCCCCGCCACCGACCCCGGTCGCGAGGGCCAGCGTGGCATGGCCGGCATGTCGGAGCGGATCACTCAGTTGGGCGGCACGCTGAACGTCACCAGCGAGCCGGGCCAAGGCACTCAAATCGAAGCTCTATTCCCCTGGGCGCCCCGCGCGCTAGAACGGGCCAGTACGAATAAGGTTATGCATTGACTTGTAACTTACTTCTGGTGGATGACCACTCGCTGATCAGGGCTGGCGTGCGCGCCCTGGTGATGGACCTTCCTGGTTATGCCGTGATCGGCGAAGCCAACGACGGCTCGCAGCTGCTGGCCATGGTCGAACATCTGTCCCCGGATATCGTGCTGCTGGATATTTCCATGAAGCAGACCGGTGGCCTTGAGGCGTTGCAGCAGCTCAAACGCATCCGTCCCCACAGCAAAGTGCTGATCCTGTCGATGCACACCGACCCGGCGCTGATCATGCAGGCCCTGGAATCCGGCGCCCATGGCTATCTGCTCAAGGACACCACCCCGACCGAGCTGGAGCATGCCCTTGAAGCCTTGCGCAACAACGAACGCTACCTGAGCCCGGCCATTGCCCACACCGTGATCACCCAGGCACTGACCCGGAACCAGACTGCCCCCGAGCCCTCGGACACGCACAACCTGACGGCCCGTCAGCTGGAAATCCTGCGCCTGATCGTTCGCGGCAAGTCCACCCGGGAAATCGCCAACGGCCTGGGCCTGAGCGTCAAGACCGTGGAAACCCATCGCTCGCAAATCATGAAACGCCTGCAAATTTTCGATGTGGCGGGCCTGGTGTTGTTCGCCGTGCGCGAGCAGATCATCAGTCTGGACGACTGACAGGTTGCGTCGCGCTCAATAGCGGCGAATCCTCTGGCAAATGCACGCGAAGGGCTGCCGGCCGCGCCGAGAAACGCAGACTGTCCCCTTCCAGCGGCTCGCCATCGAGGTTGATGTACAGGCCTTCGGAGACCTTGATCTCGACCCACGGCAACCGGGCCCGCACGAACATGCTGTCGAGGCCGAAACCATCTGCCAGCAGGTTCTTCAGCGTGTCGACCAGCTCCTGCGGCGCAGGCAGGATGCTGATATCGAGCAAGCCATCGTCGGCCAGAGCCTGTGGACACAGCACATGCCCGCCCCCCGCCTGCCGGCCATTGCCGATCCCGAGGGCCAGCAGATCACCGCTCCAGTGAAAATCCGGCCCCTGCAATTCGCCATAGGCGGCGTGCAGTTCGCTGAAGCGTGACAAACCGGTGAACAGATACGCGGCGCCGCCCAGGACTTTTTTCAGGTCCTCGGAGGTGTTGGCGGTGACCTGGCTGCCGAATCCGCCGGTGGCCATGTTCAGAAACACCTGGCCACCGACTTCTCCCAGGTCGATGGCACAGGGTTCAACGTCCAGCAGATCCAGCGCCTGGTCCGGCTCCAGGGGTACGCCGGCCGCGCGGGCAAAGTCGTTGGCGGTGCCGAGCGGCATCAGGACCAGACTGGCCTGCTTCGATTGTTCAGACAGGGCTTCGGCGATATCCCGCAGCGTACCGTCGCCGCCTCCGGCAACAATGTGCGTGTAGCCCGCTGCCACTGCCTCGGCTACCAGACGTTGCGCATCCCCCTCCTCCCATGTCAGCCGTACGGCCAGCTCCCAACCCTGTTCGCGCTTGCTCTCGACGGCCGCGCGAACTTCTTCGTTGAGCGCCTGCTTGCCATGCAGAATCAGTAGCGCTTTGCGTTCGCTCATGTGCAGTCCCCTCAGGTTTGAGTGCCATATGGGAGATGTTGACCCTCGACCCTGTAAGAAAAGTCGATGCCAGTCCAATTATTTTCCTTCGCGCACACCCAAGTCGTGCAAGACAGGATTTTTCTTACAAAAGGTGAGGAATTGCCTTAATTGACCATCAGGTGGGATTCATACACTTTGGTGTCCGGATTTTTCAGCCTTCCGCAGAATAAAAAACCCAAGGAGAAGATGAGATGGAACCCCGAGTCACCGAACTGGAGGCGCACCTCAAATACCTGCGCAAAGACATGGAAAACGTGCGCAGCGAAGTCAAATCCATCAAGCATCGCCTTGCCTATACCGTGGGTGGGACGGCGGTGTTGCTGGGTCTGCTGGGCTGGATTGCCAATAGCCGGTTTGATCAGCTGGTGACGTTGTTGTTGGCGCATTGAGTGCTTTTGACCCAAACCTGTAGGAGCGAGCATGCTCGCGATGGTAGACCAGACACCGCGGGCATCCAGACAGCCCGCGTTATCGTTGACGACCATCGCGAGCATGCTCGCTCCTACAGGTAAAGTTGGCGTGGCAACTAGAGCACTTCGCTCAATGGTATGAAGTACACCGAATCACCCGCCATCAACGTGCGATCTTCCAGCACCTCAACCAGCCCGTCAGCCCAGGCGGCGCTGCGCAGCACGCCGGAGCTCTGGTTCCTGTAAATGATTGCCCGCCCGTTTTCCAGGCGACCGCGCAAGTACTCACGGCGATTGCCCGCGACAGGCCAGTCAAACCCGGCCGGCACCTGGATCTTCAGCGGCTCCACCAGTTGCACGCCCTGGCGGCGCAGCAGATAAGGCCTGGCCAGCAGAGCGAAGGTCACCAATGTCGACGCCGGATTGCCCGGCAAGCCGATCACCGGCACTCCGCGAAAATGCCCGAATGTCAGCGGCTTTCCGGGCTTGATCGCAAGCTTCCACAAACTCAACTCACCCTCTTCGCGCAAAGCGATTCCGAGAAAATCCGCCTCGCCTACCGAAACGCCACCGGTGGAAAGAATCAGGTCGACATTGTTCAGCGCGCCAAGCCGCTCACGAGTGGTGTCCAGGTTGTCCGGCAGAATGCCGGCGTCGATCACCTCGCAACCCAGGCGCTGCAACCAACTGCAGAGCAGCACGCGGTTGCTGTTGTAGATCTGCCCCGGTCCAAGCGGCTGCCCCGGTTCGACCAACTCATCCCCGGTGGACAGCACCGCCACCCGCACCCGGCGGATCACGTCCAGCTCCGCGCAGCCGAGAGAGGCAGCCAAGCCTTGCTCGATGGGCCCCAAAACCGTACCCGCCGACAAGATCAATTCGCCGACCGTGGTCTCCTGACCCTGTGGACGAATATTTTTTCCAGGCATTTGGAGTTCGGTGAAGACCACTCGCCCATCCGACTGGACTTCGGCGTTCTCCTGCATCTCGACGCAATCGGCGCCAGCGGGAACCGGCGCGCCGGTGAAGATCCGGGCACAGGTGCCCGGCTGCAGAGCGTCAGGTGCCTGCCCGGCAAAAATCTTCTGACTGACCACCAGCGGCTCGCCGGTCCAGTCGGCCGCGCGCAGGGCGTAGCCGTCCATTGCGCTGTTGGGCCACGGCGGCAGATCAAGGGTCGACAGCAGATCCTCGGCCAGCACACGCCCCTGGACTTGCGCCAGCGGCAAGCGCTCACGCTCGGCGATTTTTGCGGCCTCGGCCATCTCGAGCAAACGCGCCAGCGCCATCTCGACCGGCATCAGGCTGCCGGTCTTGCCCGGCTTACCCGCGGGATTCACAGGGAGCCGCCTGTTTCAGATGAGGAACGAAATTGCACGGGCGATGACGCGAATCCAGCTGTTCGGCGAGGATGCCGTCCCAACCGGTGCGTACGGCGTTGGTCGAACCTGGCAGGCAGCAGACCAGCGTGCCATTGGCCAAACCTGCCAGTGCACGGGATTGAACGGTCGAAGTGCCGATGTCGGCGACCGAGATCTGCCGGAACAACTCACCGAAACCATCCACCTGTTTGTCGAGCAGACAGGCCACCGCTTCCGGCGTGCTGTCACGTCCGGTGAAGCCGGTGCCGCCGGTGATCAACACCACCTGAACGACGTCGTCGGCAATCCAGTTGGCGACTTGCGCGCGGATTTTATAAAGATCATCTTTGAGCAGGACCCGGGAAGCCAGGTTGTGACCGGCAGCAGTCAAGCGGTCGACGAAGACCTGGCCTGAGGTGTCGGTTTCCAGGGTTCGGGTGTCGCTGACCGTCAGAACCGCGATGTTGAGCGGTGCGAAAGGTACTTCAGCCTTGGTAGTCATAGGCTCATCCAGTTGTAGGAGAAACAGCCCGGTGTTATATCACAGCGCCCCATTTCCTCGCCGCCCCACCTTGCTTGATGGAACCACGCCATGACCTCGAATGATTTGCCCCCCTGCTCCATTCTCCTCCTGGCGGGCGGCCGCGGCCAACGCATGGGCGGTCAGGACAAAGGCCTGGTGCAATGGCACGGCGAGCCGTTGATTGCGCATCTGCACCGCAAGACCCGGGCGCTGAGCGACGACCTCATCATCTCCTGCAACCGCAATCTGGAGAAATACGCGCCCTACGCCGACCAGTTGGTTCACGACGACGAAGGCGATTTTCCGGGCCCCCTGGCCGGCATCCGGGCAGGCCTGAAAGCGGCGCGCCATAGCCACATGCTGGTCCTGCCCTGCGATGTGCCGCGTGTCGACGATGCGTTGATCGCCAGCATGCGCGAAGCCGCCAGTCTTCATCCGGACAAGCCCTTGATGCTGCGCCATGACGATCACTGGGAGCCCTTGCTGTGCGTCATTCCCGTGGCCTTGCTCAATGAATTCGAAAGCGCCTGGCAACAGGGTGAGCGCAGCCCGGGACGAATCATGCGCCAACTCGGCGCCACCGCCTTGCAGTGCCCCGACAACGATCCGCGCCTGGCCAACCTCAACACCCCGGAACTGTTAAGCGCCCACAACACTGTGTCAGACTGATCGCACCGAGGAACTTGCACGCGCTGCACACGTCTGAAGTTTAGTAACCAAGTATTCATTTTCGGAGACACACCATGACTCAACGGACCCTGGCCACTTTCATGCTCGCTCTGGGCCTCGCTACCCTCGCCGGTTGCTCGTCGCCTGCAGTGATCACGTTGAATGACGGTCGCGAGATCCAGGCCGTCGACACGCCTAGCTATGACAAGGATTCGGGCTTCTACGAATTCGAACAACTGGACGGCAAGCAGACCCGCATCAACAAGGATCAGGTTCGCACCGTTAAAGAGTTGTAATCCGCGCGGCGACTACCGGATACGAAAATGCCCCGACTTGTCGGGGCATTTTCGTATCTGATTAGCGCGAGTTAAGGCGTCGGCTCCTTAGCCAACTTGTCTACCCGGGTAATGGCTTGCGTGGCTTCAGCAATGCATCGCTTGTCGTCGTTCGCCGCGTTGGCCGCTTCCGCGCTCGCCTGCAGTCGCTTGACGTCCATGGTGGTGTTTTCGGAGGTAGCCGGCAAAGTGGTCACCTTGTCCCTGAGTTCCTGCAGCTTGATCGTGCAAAGATCATGGTCCGAGGCGAATACGGGAGAGGCCAGCATGGCTGTGCAAATGAACATTCCAGCGAAAACGGTACGTTTCATGGGTATCTCCTTGCATGGAAGGTTCGGGCGCCGCCCAGCGATCTGGCAACCGTCCCGAGTTCTTTGAACGACAGCCTCGAGGGCATGTTCAATTGACTGCAAAGCTGATCATGAATTCGATTTATTAGAACCCCGCATGAGTCGCACCGCCTTCATCACCACTGCAAGGTGATCGCACTCTCGAAGGTTCTTTCCTGCCCCGTGACCGGATCCACGAACGTCAATCCCTGGGCCAGCAGCTTCAAGGGATTAGCGTAGTCGTCCTGCGCATCCTTGAGCACCTGTGGATAAAACGGATCGTTGCAGATGCTCGCGCCCAACGCGGTCATGTGAACTCGCAGCTGATGCTGTTTGCCCGTGACCGGAGAAAGCGCATAGCGCCAGAGCTTACCGTTGCGCTCTTTGACCTCGACCAAGGTTTCGGTATTCGGCGTGCCCGGCCCTTCCTGCATCCGAAAGAACGGCTCGCCGTTGATCATCCGGCTTTTATGCACCAGGGGAAATGAGAGTTCAGGCAATGCCGGCGCGATGGCTTCGTAGCGTTTTTCGATTTGCCGGGTGGGGAACAGCGACTGATACGCCGAGCGGGTCTGAGGATTGGCGGAAAACAGCACCAGCCCAGCGGTATGCCGGTCGATACGATGCAGAGGCACCAGATTCGGGTTGTCCAGGCGACGGATCAGGCGTCTGAGCAATGTCTGTTCGACATAGCCACCCGAAGGCGTCACGGGCAGAAAATGCGGTTTATCCGCCACCACCAGATGCTCGTCCGCATACAGGATCGACTCGAACACCGGGATCGGTTTCTCGTCCGGCACTTCGCGAAAATAGTGGATGCGCAGGCCTTGCTTGTACGGCAGGTCCAGCGGGATGGGAGCACCTTGTGCGTCCAGCACGCGACCCCGGGCGAAACGGTCCAGCCACTGTTCACGACCGATGGCGCTGAAGTGCTCGCACAGGCAATCGAAAACGGTCTGCCACGAACCAGGCGGCAGGCAGAGGGTGCTGGCCTGGCTGTGAGCAGCGGAAAAAGATGAACTGGACATTCGAAAACTCTGGATCTCAAGGCAGAGCGGCATTATCCAACAGCGCTGCGCACGAACCTAGCGAAGAATCAGGCCGGTATCGGTGTGCGCGCCGCGGCCTCGGTGTACTCCTTGAGCCAGCGCAGAACGTCGACCGCCTCCCAGCGCACCGGGTCATACAGGGCGTACATCAATCCCTGATAACCCACGACATCCAGCTGGCGGTGATAGCCGGCACGCTGGAACAGGGCTTCGATTTCCGCGAAACAGGTATTGAAATGCAGTTTGTTGAAAGGCATCTTGCCTTCGGTGACCAGCCCGTCCAGGCGCAATTCGAGGACCGCCTCGCGGACTACGTCCACCGACATCCGGTTCACGCTGCTCTTCAACTGTTCGACATTGACCACGATTCATCCCTCTCACGCCCGGACCGCCCCGCTCGTCCCTGAATCCAGGAACAGCAGCGCACAATCCGAATAACTGTATGTGCATACAGTATCCGAATCGCACCGTTTAAGCCAATAGGATGAAACGCAAAGTTCGACCGACGGGGCGGTTGTCACGAAAGGCTAACGCAGAAAGTCCACTACATCGTCGGAGCCGAACGGCCAGCCCAGCTCAGCTCCGGTGTCGATTCGTCGCAATACCGGAATCCGCAGGCTGTAGGCCTGGAACCAGGTTTCATCGTCGGCGATGTCCACCAGTTCCACCAGCAGGCCGCGCTCGACGAACTCCATCAGCAGGGCTTCGGCCACTTCACAGAGGTGGCACCCCAGGGTGCCGAACAGCTGACATTCAGGAGGCATGAGCGCTCAACCACAAAAATGAAGTGACTATTCTAGGCCCGCCCCGAAAAGTCGTCGAGCGCCCGACCGGCGCAGAATCATTCCTGGTTGACCGCACCGATCTTGTGAATCGACAGGTCCGCTCCGTAATACTCTTCTTCCTGGCTCAGGCGCAGGCCGTGGAAGGCCTTGATCGCGCCATACACCGCATAGCCGCCGACGAATGCCACCACCACGCCCAACGCCGTGCCAATCAACTGGCTGATCAGGCTGACCCCGCCCAACCCGCCCAGCGCACTCTGACCGAAAATGCCGCAGGCGATGCCGCCCCATACACCGCAAAGGCCATGCAGTGGCCAGACACCCAGCACATCATCGAGGTGCCATTTGCTTTGAGCCGCGGTAAAGCACCAGACGAACAACGCCCCGGCGATCGCCCCGGTGACCAGCGCGCCCACTGGATGCATCAGGTCGGAGCCGGCACAGATCGCCACCAGCCCGGCCAGCGGACCGTTGTGCAGGAAGCCCGGGTCATTGCGCCCGACGATCAACGCCGCCATGGTGCCGCCGACCATCGCCATCAACGAGTTCACCGCCACCAGCCCGCTGACCCCTTGCAGGGTCTGCGCGCTCATCACGTTGAAACCGAACCAGCCGACGATCAGGATCCACGAGCCCAGCGCCAGAAACGGAATGCTCGACGGTGCGAACGCCACCAGACGCCCTTCGCGGTAGCGACCGTTGCGTGGCCCGAGCAGCAACACCGCCGCCAGCGCCAGCCAGCCGCCCATGGCGTGTACCACTACGGAACCGGCGAAGTCATGGAAACTCGCGCCGAAACGCTCAAGCAACCAGGCTTGCAGGCCAAAGTTGCCGTTCCAGATCATGCCTTCGAAAAAGGGATAGATGAACGCCACGATCAGTGCCGTCGCGCACAGCTGCGGAACGAAGCGCGCGCGCTCCGCGATGCCGCCAGAAATGATCGCCGGGATGGCCGCGGCAAAGGTCAGCAGGAAGAAAAACTTCACCAGCCCGTAACCGTGATCGACGTTGAGCGCCGCCGCCGGTTGCATGAAGGTCACCCCATAGGAAATCCAATAGCCTATAAAGAAATAGGCCAGGGTCGAAACGGCGAAGTCGCTGAGGATCTTCGACAGCGCGTTGACCTGGTTTTTCTGGCGTACTGTGCCGACCTCCAGGAAGGCAAAACCGGCGTGCATGGCCAGGACCATGACCGCACCGATCAAAATGAACAACGTGTTGGAGCTATGGACCAGGCTGTCGACAGCGCTTTGCAGATTTTCCATGGATCAGGCAGACCTCAAGGCAGAAAAAAGCACCAAAGCAGTTCGCGCGGGCAATCCATGCACCAAGTTGTGACGCCCGACATCGAGGGCATCACGCCCGATGAACCGCTTTGGCGCACAAGGGTTCTTCAGGGCCAACCTCAACCGGCTTTTCTATCCGGTTTGCGGTTGCTGCAATCAGGGTTTTGCGTAAATCATGCCCAGCAACAGCGCAGTGCCGCAGGCTGACGCACCACGACACAGCAAGAGTTGTACCAGTCATTTGTACTGAACCTTCGCGAAGGGCTCATACTCGAACCTTTCAGACGCCACTTATGGAGATCACCAATGGCCAGCACCAAGGCAAAGACTGCTCAAGAAATTCTGATGAACGATTTTCAGACACTGGTCAGCGACACCGAGCGGTTGCTTGAACATACGGCGTCTTTGGCGGGTGACCAGGCCGACGAATTGCGCGGGCAGATCCATGACAGCCTGCTGCGGGCACGGGAAACCCTCAAGCTGACCGAAGATTCGTTGCGCGAACGCGGCCAGGCCGCCGTCACCGCAACTGAGGACTACGTTCAGGCCAACCCATGGCAATCGGTCGGTATCGCCGCCGGCGTGGGTTTCCTTCTCGGTCTGCTGGCAACCCGGCGCTGATCATGGCGATCGAAGATTTGGGCGCGTCCACAGCGAGCGCCAGTTCCTCATCGCGACGCCTCGGCGCCGCCGTTCTCGGTTTGCTGCACAGTCATGTCGAATTGTTCGGCATCGAATTGCAGGAGCAGAAAGCCCGCACCGTAAGCCTGCTGCTATTCGCAGGCCTGGCCTTGGTGTTTGCTCTGCTGTTGCTGGTGGGATTGTCGACCCTGGTGGTGATCCTGTTCTGGGACACCTATCGCATGGAGGCGATCATCGGCCTTTGCGTCTTCTATACCCTGGCGGCGATTTTCTGCGGGATTCGCCTCAGAGCGGCGATTTTCGATGAATCCTCGCCCTTCCACGGCACCCTGGAAGAATTGTCCAACGACCGGGAGCGCCTGTTGCCATGAACCTGCCCGAACTGCCTCGCAATGCCTCGCGCACGGAAATGCGCAAGACGCTGATCCGGCTGCGCATGGAAATGCATCGCCAGGAAATCCGCAACGAATCCGCGCAACTGCTGCAACCCCTGCACCGTGTGCGAGGGATGACGCAAAACCTGCACGAAGGCCTGGGCATCAAACACGCTCCACTTTGGGGCGTGGCGGCGGTCACCCTGCTCGGTTTTCTCACCGGCAAGGGTGCCAAAAGCGGCGGCGCCAGCAGCCTGACCCGCCTTGTTCGTCTCGGCACGACCCTTGGCCCGTTGATCAAACTGGTGATGCAGGGCACCTCGCGCAGGCCCTGAGCTGTCACTTTCCAGCTGACTCTCAGCCAAACCCCCGAGATGCCCCTCTTTATTCAGAGGGGCATCTCGTGTGCTGCCTGTGGAAAACCTTGCAGGTCCCGGCGCGAACCGGGAAGCTAGCAACTCAAGCCCCCGACGGAGAGCCCCCGCCTTGGATTGGCATACCCTGCTTACCCGCGAACGTCTCGGAAAGCCACTGCACAGCTCGCAGGAACTTGGCCGCAGCCCTTTTCACAAAGACCATGACCGCATCATTTTCTCCGGTGCGTTTCGTCGCCTCGGACGCAAGACCCAGGTGCATCCGGTCTCCAGCAACGACCATATCCACACCCGTCTGACCCACTCGCTGGAAGTCAGTTGTGTCGGCCGTTCCCTGGGCATGCGCGTCGGCGAAACCATCCGCAGCGCCCTGCCCGAGTGGTGCGATCCCAGCGATCTGGGGATGGTGGTGCAGTCGGCCTGTCTGGCCCATGACATTGGCAATCCCCCCTTCGGCCACTCCGGCGAAGATGCGATTCGCCACTGGTTCCAGCAAGCCGCCGGACGTGGCTGGCTCGATGCGATGAGCGAAGCCGAGCGCAATGACTTTCTCAACTTCGAAGGCAACGCCCAGGGCTTTCGGGTACTGACCCAGCTGGAGTACCACCAGTTCGACGGTGGCACCCGGCTGACCTACGCCACCCTCGGCACCTACCTGAAATACCCTTGGACGGCGCGGCACGCCGACTCGCTGGGCTACAAGAAGCACAAATTCGGTTGCTATCAGAGCGAATTGCCGTTGCTCGAACAGATCGCCCACAAGCTCGGCCTGCCGCAACTCGAGGATCAGCGCTGGGCGCGCCATCCGCTGGTGTATCTGATGGAGGCCGCCGATGACATCTGCTATGCGCTGATCGACCTTGAAGACGGTCTGGAAATGTCGCTGCTCGAATACACCGAAGTGGAATCCCTGCTGCTGGACCTGGTGGGTGACGATCTGCCGGAAACCTATCGCCAGCTCGGCCCCGGGGATTCTCGCCGACGAAAACTGGCAATCCTGCGCGGCAAAGCCATCGAACACCTGACCAATGCCGCGGCCCGTGCCTTCGTCGAGCAGCAGGACGCGTTGCTGGCCGGCACGCTGCCCGGCGATCTGGTGGAACACATGCATGGCCCGGCCAAACGATGCGTGCTCAATGCAAAGGACATGGCCCGCAAGAAAATCTTTCAGGACAAACGCAAGACCCTGCACGAAATCGGTGCCTACACCACCCTGGAAATATTGCTCAATGCGTTCTGCGGTGCGGCGGTGGAACAACACAACGGCCGCACGCCGTCCTTCAAGAGCCGACGTATTCTCGATCTGCTGGGCAACAATGCGCCGGATCCGCACGGTTCGCTGCACGCCTCGTTCCTGCGCATGATCGACTTCATCGCCGGCATGACGGACAGCTACGCCAGCGACATGGCGCTGGAAATGACGGGACGCTCCAACCGTTGACGAGCACCTGCTGATCGACCATTACCCCCGCCGTAATGGCCGATCAGCCACCCGATCGCCAATAACGTTCAATGTTCGCTGAATCGCCCTACAAGTGATGTCGCAACGACTGATCGATTGGCGGTTTTTGAAGCGAAACAATCGCGCCTCTTTTGCTCAAAAAAGAAGCATAAAAAAATGAACAAAGACAATCTGCGCATCTTGCTGGTGGAAGACCATCCGTTCCAGCTCAAGGCAACTCAATGCCTGCTCGAAAGTTATGGCTTTAACCAATTGATCACCACCGACTGCGCACAAGGTGCTGTGACGCAGATGCTGGGCGCCGAACAACCCTTCGATATTCTTTTATGCGATCAATGTTTGCCTGATATCTCCGGCATCGAGCTGGTCAAGTTCGCCAGCCAGCGCGGAATGATCAAACACGCCATTCTGCTGAGCAGCCTGACACCGGCCGAACTGGACAGGATTGAAGACATGGCAATTGCCCATGGCCTTCCATTGCTGGGTTATTTGTTAAAACCGCTGAAACAGGACGAATTTATACAACTATTGACTTCGACAAACTTAAAAAACAGCGTTCAAAAAAACAACAAAAGCCTTTTAAGAAAACTTACAAAGACTGCAACTAACTTTATATAAACGCCATTACCCAACGTAAAAAATCTAGTTGACACGTAGTCCCATTCTCTTTTGCTTGTAGGAAGATTCCTATTTTGCCCTTGCAACCAAGTCCGTTCATACGTCACACCAACTATCTGAGCTAAGGTGCGCGCTTTATTTCAGTTCGCATGGGACTCTTTTATGAACTCCGTTTTTATTGTCGACGATCACCCTGTCATCCGGCTTGCGGTTCGTATGCTGCTTGAGCACGAGGGCTACAAAGTCATCGGTGAAACCGACAACGGGGTCGATGCCATGCAGATGGTCCGTGAATGCATGCCGGACCTGGTCATTCTCGACATCAGCATTCCCAAGCTCGATGGCCTGGAAGTGCTGGCCCGCTTCAACGCAATGAGTACGCCGCTCAAGACCCTGGTACTGACAGCACAGTGCCCGACACTTTTCGGGATTCGTTGCATGCAATCCGGTGCGTCCGGATATGTCTGTAAACAGGAAGATCTGAGCGAACTGGTCAGCGCCATCAAAGCCGTGTTGTCGGGTTACAACTACTTCCCGAGCGAAGCATTGAATCCGGTTCGTGGCGACGAAGCCCGTTGCGCCGAACTGGAGTTGTTCAAGTCGGTCAACGACCGGGAACTGATGGTGCTGCAACTTTTCGCACAAGGTCGCACCAACAAGGAAATCGCCAAGGGCATGTTTCTGAGTAACAAGACCGTCAGCACTTACAAGAAACGACTGATGCAGAAACTCAAGGCCAGGTCGCTGGTTGAACTCATCGAAATGGCCAAACGCAACGCACTCGTGTGAGAAACAGGATGCCCAGTCGCGTAATGGATTATCTGATACTGATTGCCGTCGGCCTTTGCCTCAACAGTTCATCGTTCGCGGCACAGCACAGTGAAACCTACGACTTGCTGAGTCGCTCCACGGCCGGGCACCTGGACATTCGGCTGGACACCGGACAAAAGCGCTGGCTGAAGAACAGGCGGGAACTGGTCCTGGGCACTTCCGCACCGGACTACCCACCCTTTGACCTGACCTCGAGCGGCCGCGACTACGAGGGTTTCACCGCCGATTACGCGGGCATCCTCGGCAACGTCACCGATTTGCCCATCAGGGTCCAGCGCTTCCCTTCCCGGGGCGCAGCCATAGAGGCCCTTGAAAATGGTGAAGTCGACCTGCTGGGTACGGCCAACGGCTTCGAGGCGCGCAACAGCGATATCGTCCTGTCCCAACCCTACGCCGTGGACCAGCCGGTGCTGGTGACCCGCGAAGGCGAATCGCGCTCCCTCACCGACGGGCTGGCCGACATGCGCCTGAGCATGGTCTATCACTACCTGCCGCTGGACGAGGTCAAGGCCCTGTATCCGAAGGCGCTCATCACCTCCTACCCGTCCTACCAGAACGCGATCAACGCCGTTGCCTTCGATCAGGCAGACGTGTTTCTCGGCGACACCATTTCCACCCACTACATCATCAACAAGGGTTACCTGAACAACATCCGCATGGCCAGTTTCGGCAAACACGAAGCCCATGGCTTCAGTTTCGCGGTGCGCCAGGACAATCCCGAACTGCTGGGCATCGTCAACGCGATGCTCGAAGCCGTACCCTCCAGCGTTCGCGAGAACATCGCCCGGCGCTGGAGTGCCGGCAGCGACATTCTGCTCACCGATCACAAACTGGAACTCAGCTACAGCGAGGAACGCTGGCTGGCGCAACATCCGGTGGTGCGCGTGGTGGTCAACGAAGCGTTCGCGCCGCTGACCTTTTTCGACAGCGAGGGAAACCTGCGTGGTGTCGCGGCGGACTTGCTCGAACTGATCAGGCTGCGCACCGGCTTGCGCTTCGACATCCAGCGCAGCCGCAGCGACAGCGACATGATCCAGCGAGTCGAGGACAACCAGGCTGACCTGATCGCCGCCCTGCTCCCCAGCGCGCAACGGGAGACCCTGCTGAATTTCAGCCGCCCCTACCTGCAAAACTCCTACGTCCTGCTGACGCGCAAGGCAGAAGACAGCCCCGCTAACCTGACGCAACTTGAAGGCAGTCGCCTGGCCATCGCTCAGGGCCATCCGCTGGTGGACTATCTGCGGCGCGAGTTTCCGTTGATCAAGATCATTGAAACCCCGGACACCTTCAGCGCCGTGGAAATGCTCGCCGAAGGTTTGGCGGAAGGCGCGGTCAATTCGCTGGTGATCGCCAATTACTTCATTTCTTCGCGCCTGTTCGAGCACACCCTGCAGATCAGCACTACCATCGGCACCGAACAGGCCGCCTTTTCCCTGGCAACCAAGCACGGGGCCAAGGAGCTGCATGACATCCTCAACAAGGCTCTGCTGAGCATCTCGCCGGAAGAACTGGGCATCATCAACAGCCGTTGGCGGGGTTATTCGGCGTCTGCGCAAAACACCTGGCGTCACTACCACCGGCTGTTCTACCAAATCGTCATCGGCGCCGGCGTACTGTTGCTGATCTCCGTGGCCTGGAACGCCTACATGCGGCGTCAGATCAATCAACGCAAAGCCGCCGAACGCGCCTTGAGCGATCAATTCGAGTTCATGCGTTCGCTGGTCAACGGCACGCCGCATCCGATCTACGTGCGTGATCGCCAGGGCCTGCTGCAAAGCTGCAACGACAGCTATCTGCAAGCCTTCAACGCCAGACGCGAGGACGTCATCGGCAAAAGTGTCATCGAAGGCTCCCTGAGTAATGCTTTCGAGGCCCGGGAATATCAGGCCGATTACCAGCGCGTGGTGGCCGAGGGCACGCCGCTGATTCTCGACCGGCCGATGCACATCGGCGGTCGCCGGCTGACGATCTATCACTGGATCCTGCCGTACCGCGACTCCAGCGGTGAAGTGCAGGGCATCATCGGTGGCTGGATCGACATCAGCGAACGCCGGCAACTGTTCGATGAACTGCGTTGCGCCAAGGAGCGCGCCGATGAAGCCAACCGGGCCAAAAGCACCTTTCTGGCAACCATGAGCCACGAGATCCGCACGCCGATGAATGCAATCATCGGCATGCTCGAACTGACCCTCAAGCGCATCGAGCACCAACACCCGGATCGTCCCGCCATCGATGTCGCCTACAACTCGGCCAGAGACCTTTTGGAGTTGATCGGCGACATTCTCGACATCGCCCGCATCGAATCCGGACACCTGAGCCTGAGCCCCGAACGGGTCAATCCACGGGAAGTCGTGGCGTCCGTAGTGCGGATATTCGACGGACTGGCACGGCAGAAAGCCCTGGAACTGCAGCTGGATTTCAATCCGGTGGATCCTCCCGTCGACGTCCTGCTCGATCCCTTGCGCTTCAAACAGGTGCTGTCGAATCTGGTCAGCAATGCCATCAAATTTACCGAACAGGGGCAGGTCAGGATCAGCGTCGAGTTGCACCCGACCAACGAGCCCGATCAGGTGCAGATGCAGTTGCAGGTCGAGGACAGCGGTATCGGTATCAGCGCCCAGGATCAGCAACGGCTGTTCCAGCCCTTTGCCCAGGCCGCCAACACCGGGCAGACGGGTGGCACCGGGCTGGGACTGGTGATCAGCCGCAGCCTTTGCGAAAGGATGGGTGGCAGCCTGCAACTGAGCAGTCAGCCCAGCGTCGGTACGCGGGTGCAAATGTCGCTGCTGTTGCCGGCACTGAAACGGGAGTTTGAAGTGAGGGAAGATCCACCTGTCTATGCGGTGAGTGCTCCATTGAAGGTGCTGGTGGTCGATGACCACGCCGCCAATCGCCTGTTGATGTGCCAGCAGCTGGAATTTCTCGGTCATCGATTCTGCGTCGCGGCGGATGGCCAGGAAGGCTTCGAGACATGGAAGACCGACGCATTTGACCTGGTGATCGTCGACTGCAACATGCCGGTCATGAATGGCTACGAGCTGTGCCGGGCCATTCGCCAACACGAAAAACAGACGCGACAAGCGCCGTGTACGGTCCTGGGTTTCACCGCCAATGCCCAGCCCGAAGAGGTCCAGCGCTGCAAGCGCGCAGGCATGGATGACTGCCTGTTCAAACCCCTGACTCTGACGGCCCTGAGCCACAGGGTCGAAGGCCTGGCACCGACGGTCCGTTCCCCCGCCTTCCGCCTGGAAGGTTTGCAACAACTGACGGGAGGCAACCCGGCGTTGAACCTGCGCCTGTTGACCGAACTGCTCAACAGCAATCGTCAGGATCGTCAGGGCTTGCTGGCGCTGCGCGACTGCGCCGAACCCCAGGCGTTTCTCGATATTGCCCACAAAATCAAGGGCGCAGCCCGCATCGTTCAGGCCTCTCGACTGATCGACAGCTGTGAAGCCCTCGAAAGCATTTGCCGAACGCCTTTTGCCCCTGACCAGGTCGCCGAATGCGCCTCCGCCGTGGAGCGTGCGTTGCTGGAACTCGACCAGGCTTTGCTGCAACAAATCGGCGACAACGACCACAGCAGAACCACAGAGGCTTAACTATGCTTGGACGCTGAGCAGTGTGTTAACCCTCACGGAGTGACTTGCATGTCTGACCCACTGCGTCCGGATCCTCGGCGATTTCCCCTGCACGTTCACATCAGCGTGATGTTCACCTGCCTGCTTTTGTTTACGGGGATCGTACTGGGCCTGTTCAACTACCATCAGACCACTCAGATCATCCTGTCCAGCAGCGAGAAGCTGTTCGAGCGCATCGAGCAGGATGTGCGCCTGGACTTGAAAGCCACCTATGAACCGATCCGCCACCTGCTGAGCCTGCAAGTCGTCAACCCGGCCATCAACGGCACCGACCTGACGCAACGCCTGACACTGCTCAAACCCTTCAGCCAGTCGCTCATCGACAACCCGGATCTGGCGTCGCTGTATCTTGGCTACAGCAACGGCGATTTTTTCATGGTTCGACCGCTGCGGACCGAGGCCCTGAAAACCCTGCTCGAAGCTCCAGCGACAGCGGCTTATCACGTCTGGAGCATCGAGCGAAACAGCAGCGGCCAGGTGCATTCCCAATCGCTGTTTTTCGATCAGGGCCTGACCTTCATCAGCCGCCACGACAACCCCGATGACAGCTACGACCCGCGCAGCCGCACCTGGTTTACCAGCGCCAGCCGCGATCAAGATCAGATCACCACCGAACCTTATGTGTTCTTTTCCACCCATAACGTAGGCACCACCCTGGCCCGACGCGGTGGCGAGCAGGTGGTGATGGGCGCAGACCTGACCCTGGCCGAACTCAGCGCCACTCTGGCCAAGCACGTGGTGACGCCCGCCACCCAGATCGTGCTATTCGATACCCACGGCAATGCCGTTGCCTATCCCGACGCCAGCCGCCTGATCATCGACGACAAGACCGCTCGCCTGATCAAAGCCGCCGACCTGAACCCCAGTCTGAATGCACTGCTCAACGCCCCCCAAGAAGGCAATCGCCTGAATGCCGGCGGTCGCCAATGGATCGTCGCCCGCAGCAGCATGCAGGAAGGCGGGCCCAACGGCCTGCAACTGGCGATGCTGGTGCCGGAAGATGAATTGCTCGTCGATGCCTACCGCATGCGCTGGCAAGGGGCGTTGATTACCCTGGCGACGCTGCTGTTGTGCATACCGCTGGGCTGGGCGACTTCGCGCATCCTCGTCAAACCCTTGCGGGCACTGGTGCTGGAGGCCGATGCCATTCGCAGTTTCGATTTCAACCGACCGCTGTCCCGGCGCTCTCCGGTGCTGGAGATCGATCAACTGAGCGTGTCGATGTCACGGATGAAGGACACCCTGGCGAGCTTCTTCCAGATCACCGACAGCCTGAGCGCCGAAACCCGTTTCGATCCTCTGCTGGAACGGGTGCTGTTTGAAACCGTGAAGATCGGCCAGGCCCAGGCCGGCCTGATCTACCTGCGCGAAGGCGACGATGACCGCATGGAACCCCGTGGCCTGGTGATCAAGGAGACGGCTCTACCCCTGGCGTCCTTCGACCTGCAGGCTCACGAACCGCAGAATCCGCAGAGCCCGGACTGGATGCAACAGTTGTGCACCGCCGACAATGTCGTCAGCAATCTGGGGTTCGAACAGGCTGGGGATTTACAGAAAGTGCTGCTCGCACTGGAGTGCCCTCGGGTTCATCTGATCGGCATTCGCTTGCACAATCGCCACAACGAAACTGTGGGCCTGCTGGTGTTCCTGCTGGAGGACAGCGGCAGCAAGGAAGACCTGGAAAAACTGCGTCCCGACCGCATCGCGTTTCTTCAAGCGGTATCCGGCGCGGCGGCGGTGAGTATCGAAAGCAAGCGGCTTCAAGCTCGCCAGAAACGGCTGATGGAGTCGTTCATCCAGTTGTTGGCCGGCGCGATCGACGCCAAGAGCCCCTACACCGGCGGACATTGCCAGCGTGTACCGGTCCTGACGCTGATGCTCGCTCAGGCCGCGGCGGCCAGCAACGACCCGGCGTTCTGTGACTACCAACCCAACGAGGATGAATGGGAGGCGCTGCACATTGCCTCCTGGTTGCACGATTGCGGCAAGGTCACCACGCCCGAATACGTCGTCGACAAGGCCACGAAACTGGAAACCCTGAACGATCGCATCCACGAAATCCGTACCCGCTTCGAGGTGCTCAAGCGCGATGCCTGGGTGAGTTACTGGCGGGCGCTCGCCCAGGGCGGCGATGAGCAATCGCTGGCACAGCTGCGCGATGGGACGCTGCAAGGGCTGGATGAGGATTTCGCCTTTGTCGCCAACTGCAATCTGGGCGGCGAAGCCATGGCCGAGGACGATCTGCAGCGCCTGCGCCGCATCGCCGAGCGCACCTGGACGCGAACCCTGGATGACCGTCTGGGCGTTTCCTGGGAAGAGAACCAGCGCCAGGCCCGCACTCCGGCCCCGACATTGCCGGTGACCGAATGGCTGCTGGCGGACAAGGCCGAACACCTGCTCGAACGCCCCGCGACCGAACTGATCGCGCCGGACAATCCCTGGGGGTTCAAACTCAATGTTCCGCGCTACAAGTACAACCGCGGCGAGCTCTACAACCTGAGCATCACCCGCGGCACCCTGACGAGCGAGGAGCGCTACATCATCAATCACCACATGGTGCAGACGATCCTGATGCTCAATCAGCTGCCCTTCCCCGCCCATCTGCGCAACGTCCCGGAAATCGCCGGCGGCCATCACGAGAAAATGGACGGCACCGGTTACCCGAAACGCTTGAAGCGCGAAGAGATGAGCCTGCCGGCGCGGATGATGGCGATTGCCGATATCTTCGAAGCCCTGACCGCTGCCGACCGGCCTTACAAGAAGGCCAAGTCGCTGAGCGAGGCGCTGGGTATCATGGCGTTCATGTGCCGCGATGCCCACATCGATCCGCAGCTGTTCAGGTTGTTCATCGAGGCGCGCATCTATCGGCAGTACGCCGAGCGTTTTCTCGACGCTCGGCAGATCGATGCGGTGGACGCGTCAGGCCTGCTGATCAAAGCGGGCCTGACGGTGTGATCAGCAATCGGTCAGGCGCAGGAAAATCGCTGCCAGTTGCTCGATACCGGCCTGATCCTCGGTGGTGAAGCGCGCCAGTTTCGGGCTGTCGAGATCCAGCACTCCGATCAGCCGACCGTCCTTGACCAACGGCACCACGATTTCGCTGTTAGACGCGCTGTCGCAAGCGATGTGACCGGGGAAAGCGTGTACGTCCTCGACCAGTTGCGTCTGCAAGGTCGCCGCTGCGGTGCCGCACACACCACGGCCGAAGGGAATCCGTACGCAGGCGATCTGGCCCTGGAACGGGCCCAGCACAAGTTCTTCGTTACGGTTGAGATAGAAACCGGCCCAGTTCAGGTCTTCGAGCTGGTTGAACAGAAAAGCCGAAAACTGCGCGGCGTTGGCGATGAAATCCCGCTCGTCCGCCAGCAGCGATTCGAGCTGCGCGTGCAGCATGCCGTAGCCTTCGAGGCCCTGGCCGCTCTTTTGTAAATCGATCATGCCTTGTGCTCCAAAAGTTTCAGCCCGACCCAATAGCGGGCAAATTGATACGCGCAACGTCCGTTGCGATTGCCGCGCCCGGTGGCCCAGCGTACCGCGAGGATGTCCAGCTCCTCGGTACGTTGCCACTCAAGGCCGGCCTTGTCGGCCAACTGACCGATCCAGTGTTCGACGACGTTGAGAAAGTGTTCCTGGGTAAACGGATAGAACGACAGCCACAGACCGAAGCGATCCGACAGGGCGATCTTGTCCTCTACCGCCTCGCTGGGGTGCAATTCGCCATCGACGCGTTTCCAGTTTTCGTTATCGCTTTCCTTTTCCGGCACCAGGTGGCGACGGTTGGAAGTGGCATACAGCAATACGTTGTCCGGCGCCTGTTCGAGGGAACCGTCGAGGACGCTTTTGAGCACGCGATAATCGCCCTCGCCGGACTCGAACGACAGGTCATCGCAGAACAGCACGAAACGTTGCGGCAGTTTTGCGATCTGTTCGACGACCCGCGGCAGGTCTGCCAAATGATCGCGCTCGATCTCGATCAGGCGCAATCCGCCCTCGGCATGCTCGGCCAGCAAGGCGCGGACCAGCGACGATTTGCCGGTGCCACGCGAGCCCCATAGCAAGGCGTGGTTGGCGGGCATACCGTCGATGAATTGTTGAGTGTTGCGGCCCAGTTGCTCCACTTGCCGATCGACGCCGATCAGGTCGGACAGACGCATGTCGAGGCTGACTTGCAGCGGCAGCAGGAAACCGCTGCGCCCTTCGCGCTGCCAGCGAGCCGCCAGGCAGGTCGTCCAGTCGATGGCTTGCCGAGGGGTGGGCAACAGCGGTTCGATACGGGCCAGAACGGCGTCGGCGCGTTCAAGAAAAGCATTCAATCGGGAATCCACGTCTTTTCCTCGGGCAAGTTGACAAACATGATGGTGATACAGCGATGGCAAATAGCGCTTGATGACCGGCCAAAGCCCCGGTAGAAGGCTCCCGAGAACATCATGCATGATCGGCTATGCTTGAGCAGCGAAGGGAAACGGAAGTGGTCCAACACCCCATGGATATCAAATTCACCAACCGGCTGTCCTATAAACAAGCCCGGCTTACCGTGCTGGTGGGTTTCATTCTGGGCACGCTGCTCAGCCTGCTGCAAATAGGCATCGATTATGCCAGCGAAGACGCCTCCATCAACCGTGAAATCCTGTCTTTGCTGGAAATCAGCCACAACCCTGCCTCACGCATCGCCTACAACATCGACGCCGAGCTGGCCCAGGAACTGACCATGGGCCTGCTGCGTTCCCCGGCGATCATCGGCGCGAAGCTGACCGACAACAACGGCAACGTGCTCGCCAACGTCAGGCGCCCCGGCCTGCAAAGCGGCTATCGGGTGCTCAGCGACTTGCTGTTCGGCGCGGACCGGCGGTTCGAGGACCGCCTCTATCTGGATCACCTGCCCAACGAATCCCTCGGCGTCCTGCAACTGGATGTCGACACCTATTCCTTCGGTTATCGCTTCCTGCGTCGCGCCGAAGTGACGCTGCTCAACGGTTTTGCCCGCAGCCTGATCCTGACCGGCATCCTGCTGGCGCTGTTCTATGTGATGCTGACCAAGCCGCTGGTGCGGGTGATCCGTGAACTGAGCGGCCGCGATTCGCGCAGCATGGAACCGACCGCCCTGGAGTGTCCGCCGGGGCATGCCAACGACGAGATCGGGGTTCTGGTGACCGTTGCCAACCAGCAGTTCGAGAATGTCGCCACCGAGATCCAGCAACGGCGCAACGCGGAAAACCGTTTGACCGATTACCTCGGCCAACTGGAAAACATCGTCTCGGCGCGCACCACCGAACTCAAGGCGATCAATGCCCGCCTCAGCCAGTCCAACCAGGAACTCGAAGTCGCCCGCAGTACCGCGCTGGACATGGCCGAAGCGCGCTCGGTGTTCCTGGCCAACATGAGCCACGAGATTCGCACGCCGCTCAATGGCTTGCTGGGGATGATCGCGCTGTCCCTCGACGGGCCGCTGACGGCCGAGCAACAGCAACAGCTGTCCATCGCCCATGACTCGGGCAAAGTGCTGGTGGAATTGCTCAACGATATTCTCGACCTGTCGAAATTCGATGCCGGTCAGCTCGAGCTCGAACACATTCCGTTCGACCTGGGCTCGCTGGTCGAAGACACCGCCAACCTGCTGTCGCAGAACGCAGCGCCGAGTGTCGAGCTGACCTGCCTCATCGATCCGCAGTTTCCGGCGCTGGTGCTCGGCGATCCGACCCGGGTACGGCAGATCGTCAGCAACCTGCTCTCCAACGCGCTCAAGTTCACCCGTTTCGGGCGGGTCGATGTGCGGCTGTCGAGCTCCGGTGAAGGGGTGAAGATCGAAGTCTGCGATACCGGCATCGGTATTCCTCAGGACGCTCAGGTCAAAATCTTCCAGCCGTTCACCCAGGCGGGCGCCGGAATCACCCGGCAATTCGGTGGCACGGGGCTGGGGCTGGCACTGACCTACAACCTGTGCGAAGCCATGAATGGCCGCTTGAGCATCAGTTCGGAAGCCGGCTTCGGCAGCCAGTTCTGCGCTGAATTGCCACTGCCCCGCCATACCCGGGCCGTCGTCCCCTCGACCCTGGGCGGCAAGGTCATCGCCATCACCTCCGCCAGCAGTGGTCTGGCGGAACTGCTGTCCAGTGTCTTGCCGGTCTGGGGCGTGGAGTATCAGCAACGGTCCATCGATGATCCGCTGATCGGCCTGGACCCCGATGTGCTGATTACCGATTGCCCCGAATGCCTGTTCAATCTGCGTCCGGCCATCAGCGCGCCGATTCTGCTGGTGACCGCCTACGGCAGTTTCCTGCCCAGCGAACAGGTCAGCGCCCTCGCGCCCTTGCAGCAGCAGGCTCGCCCGCTGGCGCGCAATGCGCTGTATCAGAATCTGCGGCGCATCCTGCAACCGGAAATGACGACGATCAGCGAAACCCAGGTCGATACGCCCTCTGCGCAACGCCGGGCACGGGTGCTGCTGGTCGAAGACAACCCGGTCAATCAACTGGTGGCAAAAGGCATGCTGGGTAAGCTCGGCTGCGAGGTCTACGTTGCAGCTCATGGCGTCGAAGCGCTGGATCAGCTGGAGAACAGTGAATTCGACCTGGTGCTGATGGACTGCAACATGCCGGTCATGGATGGCTATGAGGCCAGCCGGCAGATCCGCCGTAGCGGGCGCTGGCCGCAATTGCCCATCGTTGCGCTGACCGCCAATGCCATGTCCGAAGAACGCGAGCGCTGCCGGGCGGCAGGCATGAACGACTATCTGGCCAAACCCTTCCGCCGCGAAGAGCTGGGCGCGTTGCTGGATATCTGGGTACCGGTCACGACAGTGCCTTGATCTGCCCCAACAGATGGTCCAGGCCTTCTCGCAGCTCGCTCAGGCGATCCAGATCCACGCCGCTGTCGCACAACAGACGGGCCTTCAACGGGCCGACCTGATCACGCAAGGCAAGCCCGTCTGGCGTCACACTCAAGTGCACTTCGCGCTCGTCCCGGGCCGAGCGCTGCCGTTGCACCAGCTGTAATTGCTCAAGACGCTTGAGCAATGGCGTCAGGGTGCCGGAATCCAGCGCCAGCCGCTCGCCCAGCGCCTTGACGGTCGGTTGCTCCGGCACTTTTTCCTGCCACTCCCACAACACCAGCATCGCCAGATATTGCGGGTAGGTCAGGCCCAGTTGATCGAGCATCGGCTTGTAGGCCCGGATCACCGCCCGGGACGCGGCATACAGTTTGAAGCACAGCTGGCTGTCGAGGTTCAGGGAGTCGGCGGGCAGGCTGTTCATTTGAGCAGGGCTTCGATCTCGCGACTCAGGTCCTGCGGCTTGGTGGCCGGGGCGAAACGCTTGACCAGCTGGCCGTCCTTGCCGATCAGGAACTTGGTGAAGTTCCACTTGATCCCCTGGGAACCGAGCACGCCCGGGGCACGCTTCTTCAATTGCACGAACAGCGGATGGGCGCCGGTGCCATTGACTTCGATCTTCTTGAACAGCGGGAAGCTGACGCCGTAGTTGAGTTCGCAGAACTCGCTGATGGCGCCTTCATTGCCCGGCTCCTGCTTGCCGAACTGGTTGCAGGGGAAGCCCAGCACCACCAGGCCCTGGTCCTTGTAGGTCTGCCACAGTTCTTCGAGGCCTTTGTATTGTGGGGTGAATCCGCATTTGCTGGCGGTGTTGACCACCAGCACCGCCTTGCCGGCGTAATCCGCCAGGGTCTTTTGCTCACCCTTGATGGTGGTGCACGGGATGCTCAGCAGGTTGTCGCTCATGGGAAAGGCTCCGGTTTCGAAGGGAATGGAGCAAACATAGCGAGCAATTGAATTGTGTGCAATTCAATTATAGAAGGGCCGCTCCCTGTAGGAGCACGGCTTGCCGGCG